>JABSSK010000148.1 GCA_013214265.1 Saprospiraceae bacterium
AATGGAGGCTACTTGATCATCATTTCCACCAAGGCACCCGAGAGTGGTTAAAAACACTTAATCACTTTTACCGGAATCACCCCGCATTATATGAACGTCAGTTTCGAGAAGACGGATTCCAGTGGATTGACCATGGTGATGCCAATAGTAGTTTACTGTCTTTTCTGCGCAGAGGCGAAAATGATGAGGAACAGATTGTGGTACTCTGTAATTTTACACCAATCCATCGGTACCCTTACCGCCTAGGTGTTCCAGTCCCTGGCACTTGGGCTGAGTGTCTAAATAGTGACCATGGGGGATTTGGAGGTAGTGGTCAGCATATGAACCAAAAACACGAAACTACAATAGGAGAATGGTCAGGACAACCTTATTGGATTGAAATAAGTGTCCCGCCAATGAGCATGATCGTTTTTAAAAAAGAACAATAACCTCTATAATGTAGTTTGTGAAAAAATAAATATGTATTATAATAATCCGTATATCATATGGTTATTAGAATGCTTACAGAGGAAGTTCAATTAAAAAATCATTTAAGAGGTATAGTACCATCTGATTGGCAGAGGCTTTTCGACCTTATCCCTAAGGTTGAAAATGCCACACAATTTGGGAAATGGGATACAGCAAATGTAACTGCACCGTATGTTATGCCTTCCGAGGAAGTCAATTTATTTTTTGATACGGTTTACGATCTGGGCTTAATTGTAGTGTTTGACTGGGGGAGTTGGGAAGAGGGCTTTAAGGCTTGGAAGCAAAAAGCATATAATTTTCATCAAATGACTTTACCTCAATTATGCAAAATGCTTACCTTACTGGTGCGTGGTGATCGTTTCCATGAGGGTTTACTTGTTGAAGCGTTTGAACGCGGTTTGATATTGAACATACTTAAAGCCATACGCGCTAAAACTCCTTTTCATTAACAATAAAAAAGTACAACTTCAACATGTTACGCACGGATCAGCCCTAGCCGCTACTCGCCAGATTATGCGCAGCTATGGTAATTGGAGAGGATATGATGACGCGCTAGGCGATTACGAAGCGGAACTTTTAGCACTTCCAGGATTGTACCAGCCACCTACAGGAGGGCTCATTCTAGCAACGATAAGTTCTGACCCCGTCGGTTGTGTAGCTTTTCGCCCGCAATCTGCTGGTATCTGCGAATTGAAACGGATGTTTGTTCTTCCAGCGCTCAGAAAAAGGAAAATAGGACAAAAATTACTATATTCGGCTTTGTCTTTCGCATTTGATCTAGGGTATGGAAAAATAAGACTAGACACGCATCCAAAAATGAAAGCTGCCGTCCATCTTTACTTGCGTGCAGGATTCCAAGAAATAGAGAGATATAACAACAATCCTACCCCTGGGATTAGATTTTTTGAGCGTGCTTTACCCTAATGATTCTATCTGGTTTCGTCAAGAAACCATTTGTAACAAAATAGTATATACTACGTAAAACTACTAAGTCCTATAACCTTTTATCTAGAGGGCTTCAGAATATACGCCAGACGTCTTATTCAGTCTGGCCTGAAAAGATTGTTTGGCCCCAATGAAACATAATATAACCCAAAAATTGAGCCAGTTATGAGAAAATTACCCCTCATGCATGTCATGAATCCAAGCGTTACTACTCTAGTTTTTGCTCTATGCTTTTCTTTGTTTTCTGTGTCTATCATCGCTCAGGAATTTTCTATGGATGATCAGTCCTCGGATATGGATAGTGGTTTTCATCCTGCGATTTCCATTGGACTGAGTACTGGGACTCATGCGATAATTGGAGGTGATGTAACTATTGGGTTCCTAGAAGCCGTAAATTTCCGGATTTCTTACAATAGGATCCGAGCTTCCCTTTCTGATTTTTCAATCGATGCGGCTGAATTTGGTGTAAGTGACCAAACACTCGTTTTGGATACGGACTTCAATCTGAGCACACTAGGCTTTCTGGTTGACTATCCCATTACCAAAAGTAAAAAGGTAAGGGTGATGGCAGGAGCTATGCTCGAATTAGATAACTTCATTACTATTTCCGGCCGTTTTTCAGATAATATCATCATTAATGATTTTGTTCTGACACCTGAGCGCCTTGGCACTATTGGCGGAACATACCGCACTAAATCCTCAATTTATCCATATTTAGGAATGGGCTTAGGGCATTCACTAGCTGCCAATAAATTAACTTTTTCCTTCGAAGCGGGTGTATACTTGCGTGGTAAACCTCAAATCACGGTTGAGTCGAGTGGCGTTTTGGGTGGTAATGAAGGAAATGGAGCCGTTCTAAGTAATAATCTGGAAGCATGGCAATGGCACCCCAGCATTGGTATTCGTTTGGCTTATGGTTTCCATGTTGGCAAAAAACGAGAGAAGAAGCCAAAGGTAGAAGAAGGTCCAATGACTGAAGATGAATCTATAATCAGTGCTATTCAGGAAAATCCAGAACCTAAAAAACGGAGATCTAAAAAAGAAAAAACCACAGAACCAAATGCCACATCTTCAACACAGGAAGCTGAGACCATGGCAAAGCCAACAGCACCTGTTTCTCGATTCTTAGCCTTAAAAGGTCAGGCTATCGATGGAAGTACTGGAAATAACCTACCATATATAGTTGTTGACTTATATAAGGTCATTTCTGGAGGACAAAAACAAAAGGCACTCTCCCAGCGCTATCCGGGAGGAAAGTTTGCCATAGACCTCGAGCGTGGTGTTACCTATGAAATCGTTTTAACGCATTACCTATATATGGATAATGTAACTACCATCACCGCCGATGCGGACCCTGCTTTATCAACAACAACTAAGACTTTCACCCTGAACCAGAAATAATTTCCTGAAAACCTCATTAATACAAAACACCATGAAACGACGTCTGACCACACCTCTATTATTGGTTGCGACCCTTTTCTATACAACAACTTGTAGTGATCTTTCAATTGATAGCCTCACCGAAGGCGTAGTCCTTAATCTTGACTTTGATATTTTCAGAACGCCATTGATTGTCAATTTTCTGGATGCCAACCCGAATACTACAAATACCCCAAATAATTTGAACGTCCGGATAGTAGGACCTTCTAGTGACCGTATTTATACAACTGATGGCCGCAAAGATTTAGCCCCTCAAGACGGTATCTTAGAAGTTTCTGTTGATCGAGAAGACAGCATCAGTATTAACAACCCATTGGAACTAACATTTATCGCAGAAGCGCCTGGATATCTTAAAACAGTACACACTGCAGTTTTATACGATACAGCTTTCCAGTTTGTGCCTGTTAATATGATATCGCTCAATAATCTTCCACTAGGCGTAAGCCTAGGACGTGGCTCTTTCCAAACGAATTCCACGGGAGGATCAGCTAGTAGTACTGCTGTTGTTACACCTCTAACAGGCTCTAAGCAAGAACGTGCATCCGTTACGGTGCGGTCCGGAACCATAAGTCGTGATGCTAATGGTAATGCCTTATCTGGAACCGTTGACATCCAAATGGTTCATTTTGATAACCGCAGTGAAGAGTCACTTAACGCTTTTCCCGGTGGCTTGGAAGCCATGAATGTTATTGGCCCTAACGGTGAGTCTATGGATCCAGTTGAATTTGTTACAGCAGGATTTGTAGCTCTCGACATGTTTGTTGGTTCCTCTGAAGTAAAGACATTCTCTCAACCCATTGAAGTTACTGTAGGAGTAAATCCTGCAACTATAAATCCCGAAACTGGAGCGGTAGTCAAGGTAGGGGATCGGGTTCCTGTATGGAGCTTAGATGACGAAACCGGTATCTGGACTTTTGAACAGGAAGCCGTCATTACCCGTAATCCATTCGGGCAAATGGAAGCATCCTTCGACGCGGATCACCTGTCATGGTGGAACCTCGATTGGTTCTATGGAAGCCGATGTACATTCCGCAATCCTGTAACTCTTCAAGTTAATACAAATTACGAAAGTTATGGAGCCCCGTACACGATAGCTCAATTAGTTGATGCCAATACCGGTGCACGTTTTGGTGGCGCGCGTTACCTCAGCTTGAGAAATGGTAGTGCGATTAACTTGTATAATATTCCAACAGGACGAAATTTACGCGTTCAATTTTTGAGTTCTGCTTCGTATTATTGTCAAGATGTATTGTTTGAATCTGCAAGCTTTAATACATCATGCCAAACTGAATTTATCATCGATGCTCTTCAGTTTATCCCTGACAATCCTCTTTTAATCCAAGCGACAGTATCCGGAATATGCGAACGTGAGGATAACGACATAACCATTAGGCCTTCCGCTTGGATATACTATCGGGAATCTGGCTGTGGCTACTGGAACTGGCTGTCTTATGTACGTCGTGGTAATTTCTATAGTAACCGCTTGGTAGCTGGGCGCACTTATGATTTCCGGGTTTATTACGGTGGACAGCGATACGATTTTAGTGATATCCCCATCGAATCAACTACAATTACCGCTGGTAACTATCAACTGGATATTAATCTGGATGGCGATATGGCGATTTTCAATATCGAAAACCTTCGCATTCCCGAACGGTACTGCGATGATCTATTAGGAGGTTAACTCCCATATGATTAAAGTCCTATATTGCAAAAGTCCCCCACTGCATATGCAGTGGGGGACTTTTGTTTATGACCCCAGATCTTATTGTTTTCTATCATTTATCAGCAAGCAAGGTGAATAGTGATTTTAAATAGCCTAATCAAATTAATATATCAACCTGAGAACGCTCGATAGCAGAGGCATAGTAATATCCCGATATTGGTTTAAAAAGAGCTAAAAATAATCTGCCTATTTTTCTTGTAGATATCAGGTAATCAAAAATGCTCAGCTTAGTTATTATCTTCCCTGACCAATCGATTATCATCGGTTGAGAATAGATCCCTTGCATTTTTCACTAATCGAATAAACTCTGCCCGATAACCTTCGGGGTCATCCCCTTGGGCCTTGCGAGCTATAGCTATAATCTGATCATAAGATGACGTTCCCTTAAAAGGTGAATCTCGCAATATCATACCGAATGATGCAACTGCTGCTGACCAAAAAAATGCATTTGAATTCTTTATGTCTGCTTTCGCTAGAACCACTTCCTCCAAACGTTTACTGACATTGCCATCAGGCTGCTTATATCGGATCTTCACGGTAGCCAGATCATTTGATTTTTTGGAATTTGGGTTTGGTGTTTGATACTTTAAAGCATCTACTTCTGCTAAAAGAGGGCTAGTGATACCAAAAGGAATGATTTCGTAAATAGCGGTAACTGTGTGACCACTACCTAACTCCCCTGCATCAACGTTATCATCATTAAAATCTTCTTTATTCAGCAAGCGATTCTCATAACCAATTAGTCGGTAACCTGCAACCTGAGATGGATTAAATTCTATTTGAATTTTTACATCCTTAGCGATAGTAAAGAGTGTACCTCCAAACTCGTTAACCAGAACCTTTCGCGCCTCTGATAAATCATCTATGTAAGCATGATTACCATTTCCTTTACCGGCCAGCACCTGCATCTTATTGTCTTTGTAGTTACCCATTCCAAACCCTAGAACGGTTAAAAATACCCCACTTTCTCGTTCTTTTTCGATCAATCGTTCCATGGCAGCGTCACTACTTTCGCCAACATTAAAATCACCATCAGTAGCCAGAATTACACGATTATTTCCTCCGGTTACAAAGTGCTGTCTAGCCAATGAATAAGCTAATGCAATCCCAGCCCCTCCAGCTGTTGACCCGCCGGCTTTTAAGCTTCGAATAGCATCTTTTATTTTTATTTTTTCATCACCTGCAGTAGGTTCCAGAACTACCCCAGCAGCACCAGCATAAACAACCAGAGCAACCTTGTCTTGTGGTCTTAATTGATCCGTCAATAATTGCAACGAAGACTGTAACAAAGGCAGCTTGTTTGGAGCCAGCATTGAACCTGATACATCTACCAAAAAAACCAGATTAGAAGCAGGTAAAGCATCGTTAGGTATCTGTTTACCTTGAATACCGATATGTAGTAATTGATGATCTCTCGCCCAAGGACATATACCTACTTCTGACTGGATATAAAACGGATCTTCATCCTTAGGTTGGGGATAGTCATAGGAAAAATAATTCACAAGTTCTTCTACTCTAATGGCATCGACAGGTGGTCGCTGACCATTTTTTAAAAACCGTCGCATATTACTGTACGCAGCAGCATCTACATCAATAGAAAAAGTAGAGAGAGGCTCATCAGCAGGACGATGAAAGCGGTTTTCCTGAATGGAGCTATAGTCTTCTGTATTCAATGAAACACCGGGATCCATGATGTAGGAAGGCACAATACCTGTATTGGGATGCATCTTTTGGCTTCTCGAAGTACGTAAAAAACGCCTGCTCTGGCTTTCCTTACTAGAAATTGGTGACATCTGTATCATATCCTCTGCTACCTCCACTAGTTCCTGTGCAGGTAGTGGAAACAATTGGATCAAAATAGTGTCTCGAGCACAAATATTTTGTGAAATAGAAGTAGTATAGCCTTTTCTCTTAAATTGTAAGGACGCGCAAGGTTTACGGTGCGTGACTTCAAATCTGCCATTTATATCAGAGAATACAGGCTTTATCCTATTATTTACAGAAATTTCTACTCCTGCCAGTAGTCTTCCTGACGCATCGGTTACTGTACCAGAAAATATATGCTGCCCATAAATTACCGTACCAAAAAGAAAATGAACAAGAAAAATAATCGTGATTTTAATAGCTTTCATGGATTTGGTTTTATAGAAGGATGCAGGTATTACTCGAAATACACACAGCTAGTCTGTTTTTAATTTACTTCTGAGCTCCTCACTAAAGTGAAGTCTTCACTTTAGTGAGGAGCTCAGAAGTAAATTAAATCACCTTATTTTGTACTTTAAAGCATGTTTTCATTTTCCAAAAATCCAAAATCTACATACCAGGATGAAGAACTACTGGAGGGCTTCCAAAAGAGCGGAAAGCTTCCATGGCTGAGTATGCTATTCGATCGGTACTTGGAAATGGTCTATGGAGTTTGCTTGAAATACCTGAAAAATCAAGTAGAGGCCGAAGATGCTGTGATGGCTATTTTCGAAGAACTCATCGAAAAAGCAAAAAATCATAACATCGATTCTTTCCGCCCTTGGCTATATGTTCTAACACGAAATTACTGCTTACAATTTTTGCGGAAGCAACAAAGAAAACCTATCGATGCATTTGATCCCCATCGTATGTATTTTACAGCCGAATTACATCCTCTAGTTGAAAACTATGAAGAAAACCCTAATCTGAAAAACCTGCAAACATGTCTCGATCAATTAAATACACAACAAAAAGCGTGTATAGAACAGTTCTATTATCAGGACAAAAGCTATAAAGAGATTTCAGAAGAATCTGGCATTCCCCTAGGAAGGGTTAGGTCTTTTATACAAAATGGGCGAAGGAACCTTAAAATGTGCCTCGACAAAAATGCGATGAATGAATAAAAATGCAGCATAAATCCAACATATTATCCAAATTACGATCTTGGCTTACTGGAGATAGCCGACGCCAAGATGAGAGCGTTTTAGAACAACAAGCCCAAAAAGATAACTTCCTAAAAGATGCTATTGATGGGTATCGCCTATTTCCTGAAACTGACCACCTCCATATTACACAAGAATTACGACAACGCCTAAATCAAAAAACCCAACAAAAAAGAACTACTCTTGTCCCCATCTGGATGAGGTATGCAGCCAGTATCATAATTATAATCTTTGCCGTTGCAACCCTGTACTGGGTTAATCCAATTGCGACCGCCAATATAGCCCAAGAAAAGACCCAAATAGACAACCAGCAAGTTTCTGAACCGAACCAGATTATAATCACGGACAACTTAACTGTCGATCCCCCAACGCCATCAGAAAAATTAGCTAGCGAAAACGTACGCCCCTCTACTAAAATTACCAAACCTGAAGTCCACGATAGAACCGAGTCGACTCATACTATGATACCTGATGATGTAGAAGACAACCAACCACTTGATCATGATATAGTTACAACACAACCGTCGAAAAAAAACATCCAGTCCCCAACCACAAACCTACCTGAAGAAAGTACTCTTGATATGGCCCTGGATTATGAGCCCAACGCCATACAAATACTACCAAAAAAGGAAATGCGTACCCTTATTTTTGTTGATCCCAACAAAAAACCCATCTCTGGCGTGACCTTAAATATATCCAATGAAGAATCCCTAGAGGGCATCAGTAACCAATTAGGGCAAATTCAAACTACATTACGAAATAAAAAATTGGAAGTTAACCGCATCGGTTATCAGCCAATATCGATCCCAACCAAAACCGACAGTGTTGCACTATTTGTACTGCAACCTGTAACCCAACAAGAAAACTCAGAAAGTTTTGGTAAACGCAAAAAACTAAAATCACATGATGAAGTAATAGCCTATCCCAGCGTAGGTGTCGATAGCCTTACTAGATACTTACAAAAAATAACTGATATGCTCCCGCATAAGCAGTTCACTATTACTTTTACTGTTCATGTGGATGGCACCCTTTCAGATCCGTCACCCAAGGATTCACTTTCAATACAACTGTTCAACTTACTTCAGTCAGGCCCCGTTTGGGTGGTCCCTGCAGGAAAAGATATAGGGAAAGGTGTCTTTCAATACTAAAGTGGCGAACATATAAACACCAGTCTAACCTAACCTCTTCTTATGCCATTCATAATTCTTTACCCTTATCCCACTATTCATACCTTCTGTTCTAACAATAAACCAACACGTCCAGAGAAATAATCAAAACTAACCTGCAGAAAGTAACGTTAATCAAGGTTAATGAACCTTAAGCCTCCAAAAAAAACTGGTCATCTACACGTCGTTCGTCTACATTTTAACGCTATACAGCATAAGCATGTTAATGGACAAAACCTTATGGCCTTTTTTACATTTATGTTGTGAACTTTTTACAAAAACAAAACAGTCACTCGACCCAACCTTATGAAAAAGCTCCCTCTATTCAGTTTACTTTTATTACTATCAACGGTTTCCTGGGCACAACGCCCCAGTTTTGCAGGAGGCGGTCAACGAGGCCCTTCGATAACTGGAAAAATTACAGGTTCTGTAATTGATTCTATGTCAGAAGCATCAATTGAGTTTGCCACTATTGTTCTCATGAAAGAGGGTAAGCAAGTCAACGGAATCGTTAGTGAAACAGATGGATCATTCAAAATAATGAATGTTGCACCCGGAACGTACGATCTGCAAATCTCATTCCTTGGATATCAAAACAAAATGATCAAAGGGGTCGAGACCACCCTGAAGAATCCTGACGCTGATGTTGGTACCATTAGCTTGAATTCGTCCAGTATTGATTTGGGCGAAGTTGAAGTCACAGGTGAAAGGGGTGCCTTCGAGGCCAAAATTGATAAACTTGTTTACAACGCCGAAAAGGATGTGAGTACCGCCGGTGGTGATGCTTCTGATGTTCTTGCTCGTGTACCATTACTGTCGATTGATAGTGAAGGGAATGTATCCTTGCGTGGATCACAAAATCTACAAATTTTAATTAACGGGCGCCCTTCCATTATTTTTCAAGGAGGTAGTGTAGGAGATGCCCTGCGCACGCTTTCTGCTGATCAAATCAAATCAGTGGAAGTGATCACCGTTCCTACTGCCCGATATGACGGTGAAGGGTCAGGTGGAATTATTAATATTATAACCAAGAAAAAATCAGTCCGCGGCTTCACAGGAACGATTAGTGGTGCTGTCGGAAATATTTCGAATCGTGGTTCTGTCAATCTTAACTATGCCCGCAACCGCTTTGGCCTTAATGTAAACGGTAGTGGTTGGTTGACTCGACCTCGAGAAAGTTTTGGTAAATTTTACCGAAGTGATTTCATCAATGGCCAAAGTCGTATTTTAGAACAAAATTCCGAAGGAGAAAGCCAGTTTTACGGCCCACGTTTCTCCCTGGGTGCAACCTATGAAATCAATGCTTTCAATGCCTTGACATCTAGTATGACCTACCGTGGCTTCGGGCGTTCTAACGAAAATGTTACGCTGGCTAATTTTACTGATCCTAGCATCAACCTTTATCAGGAATACTCACGCATTAGTGAGCAGGAGAGCCTGCGTGGCGGGTTCGACTGGACAACAGATTACCGACGTACCTTCAATAAAAAAGAGCAAGAGCTTGCCATTGCTTTTCAGATTAGCGGAGATCAGTCCAATACGGATAATATCCTTTTACAGGAAAGCCTCATCGATGATGATCCATCCCTTTTCCAGAATCAGCGTAATGAAAATGACGGTCTAAACCTGGAAACAACTTTTCAGGTGGATTATACACATCCATTTACTACTTCCGTAAAAATGGAAACAGGTGCCAAAGCAATCCTGCGTACTATAACTTCTGACTTTAAGTTCCGTTTGTTTGATCCTGATCAATCAGAATATGTTACAAACCAACTTTTATCTGACGATTTTACCTACGAGCAAAATGTCTATGCCGGCTACCTATCCTTTAACATTAAGCTGAGTGACAAATATTCACTCATTGCCGGTGCTCGCTACGAAAAAACGGATATCGCCGGTAGTTTTGAATATCAGGACAGCTCAAACTTTACCAATAATTACGATAACTTCCTACCCAGTCTGATCATTAGTCGCCAATTTGGACGCTTCACCTCATTACGTGCGAGCTATACAAAAAGAATTCAGCGCCCAGGTTTACGTTTCGTAAATCCCTACATCGAGCTAAGTGATCCACGTGATATCACACAAGGAAATCCAAATCTGTTTCC
>JABSSK010000149.1 GCA_013214265.1 Saprospiraceae bacterium
GAATCCCCTGCTTTCAATCCGGGAAACCGATATGCGGGTTGAGGGGTTTGAAGGTCGTTACCTCGTTCTTTGGTAAAAGCCAGAAAGGCGTCGGTCATTACGGCACAGACAACGTGCCGCCCACGATCGGTAGGGCCGGTATGACAACAACCATCCCGAAAGAAACCGGTCAGGGGTTGGGTGCTACATAGCTGCAGAGGTTTACCCAGAATATTGTGGGGGCGGGAGCTCATACCTTTAATTTTTTATTTAAGGAAACCTTAGAGGATAAAAATTGTTATCATCCCGGAAAAAAGCAATGGGACAATCACAAAAATTACAATAATTAAGTGTCCTTTTGATATTTTTCCCGTCTAAAAAAAGAATTATTTCTTATCACAAATAATATTATGGTACAATCAACAGAAGGATTCCCAAAGCATTTGGATGAGCAGTATGATGATCAAGGTGACCAGCATTTCAGTGGTCGGCTTGACACCCCTCTGCACTCGGGTGCCTTCGATCTGAGCGATGATCAAAAAATGGCTGTTATCGAAGAACATTTTGCAGAAATCATGCATGCCCTTGGGCTCGACCTTACGGATGACAGCTTGAAAGGTACGCCGCGAAGAGTGGCTAAAATGTTCGTTCAGGAAATTTTCTCCGGTCTTCACCCAGACAACAAGCCCAAGGTTTCAACATTTGATAATCGATATGAGTACAGCCGGATGCTGGTAGAAAAGAACATCGAGGTGACTTCTACTTGCGAGCATCACTTTCTGCCCATTTTGGGTAAAGCCCACGTAGGATACATTTCCAGCGGTCGGGTGATCGGCTTATCAAAAATCAACAGAATCGTTGAATACTATGCCCGTCGTCCGCAAGTGCAGGAACGGATGACCCGCCAGATTCTGGAAGCCTTGAAAGAAGCGCTGGATTCAGATGATGTTATTGTGGTTATTGATGCTAAGCACATGTGTGTGCTGGCACGAGGCATCAAAGATAATCAAAGTAGCACAGCAACCCTTGAATATAGTGGTGCGTTTGAAGACCCTGATTTACGTCAGGAGTTTTTCCAGCTCGTTCATCAAGAATAAGCTTTAGCCCATCTGTACCCCCTACTGTCTGTTTGTTAGTAGGGGGCATATTTTTTTGACCAATTAACTTGTTAAATCAAAGTCAAAAATCCTTTTTCATGTAAATAGAAAAGGGTTTTACCCAAAAAAATTATTTTATTGGTTCTGCGGAATCACTCCTAAACTTACCTGTACGTATTTAGACATTAAGCTGTAGGTACCGTTGATAAAACCCAACCTGTTTTCGTACAGATATTCTGTGGTCACCCTCTTCCCAATTCGTAAAACACCACCGGTTGTGTACCAATGTATCGAGTTATTTGTTCCTTTAGCATATTTAGCTAAATTATCCGCCACTATCTGGGTCTCTGCGCATCACTAATTATGTATAAACTAGTTAAAATGAATATTGAACTTACGGTAAACGGCATCTCCAACCAAATTGATGTTAATGAGAATACACCGCTGCTCTGGGTAGTACGGGATATGCTAAACCTCAAAGGCACTAAATTTGGTTGTGGGAAAGCGGCCTGTGGTGCCTGTACCCTGCACATTGATGGTGAAGCGGTACGCTCTTGCTCCTATCCGGTGAAAAATGCTATTGGAAAAGAGGTCACAACTATTGAAGGGCTTTCATCTGAGGGCCAGATCCATCCGGTTCAGCAAGCATGGATAGAAGAAATCGTTCCTCAGTGTGGTTATTGCCAGCCTGGTTTTATGATGACTACCGCTGCTTTATTAGAAAAAATTCCCAATCCGACAGACGCTGATATTGATGCGAATATCACAAATGTTTGCCGTTGTGGGACATACTACCGCATGCGGAAAGCCATTCACCGAGCAGCTCTTCTCAAACAACAAAATACTTAAAACAAAACCCAATGAGTGATTCGAAAAACAAAAAAGGGTGGTCCAGACGGAAGTTTTTGGTACGCTCGGCAGTTGGTACCGGTGTTGTATTAGGTACGGCCTACCTTACCCGACCGGTTCAGAAGAGATCTTTAGCTCAGATTGCCAACACAATTGAGCCACCCTATCAAGGATTTACCAACGACCCAACCATCTGGTTTGAAATCTTAGCTGATAATTCTGTTCTGCTGTATTCTCCCAAAGTAGAAATGGGTCAGGGAATATTTACCAGCCTCGCCCAAATGGCAGCGGATGAATTGGAAGTGGATATAAAACGTATCAAGGTATTACATGCGCCTTCTGCTTCGGGGAATATGGATTTTTTTTCTACTGGAGGTAGTACCTCTATTTCTTCTTTATGGGTACCATTACGAGAGTTAGGTGCCACTATGCGTCAAATGATCATGGAAGAAACGGCCCGCATCTGGAACATTCCTAGTGATCAACTTACCGTGTCGGATGGTATCATATCGGATGGAAGTCGGACAATCACCTATGGTGAGGTAGTTGCACAAACCACTGAATGGAAAATCCCCAAAACGCCCAAGCTAAAGGATATATCCAAGTATAAATACATTGGCCAACCTATTCCTCGTGTTGATCTAGAAGATAAGGTCATGGGTGCGCCCATCTTTGGGATGGATGCCACCATGCCTGATATGGTCTTTGGTGCTGTAGTACGTCCGGATACGATTGGTGCTACCCTCGATCACATTGATCTTGGTGGTGTGGCGGATATGCCTGGTGTGATTCAAATTGTTCAGGAACCCGATTTTGTGGGGGTTGTTGCTACATCCAGGATGGAAGCTGAATTAGCCAAAGAAGCAATTAAGGTGACATGGAAAGCTGAACGGAACTGGCAGCTATCGGATATTCAGGAAATGGTTAGGGTTGGTAAAGGGACCGCAGTCACTGTTCAAAAGAAAGGGTCACCAAAGCGTATTTTAGATAACGAGGACGATGTTTTACAGTCGGAATATACCTCCCCTGCTGGTGCCCACGCGCAGTTAGAGCCCAACGGAGCATTAGCGTTTGTGGAAGAAGATCGGGCGACTATTTATATGTCTACACAAGTAGTTCGGCTTTCGAGAGAGGAGATTGCGCAACGCTTAGGGCTAAAAAGTAAGCAGGTTAACATTATTCCTACTTTTCTGGGTGGTGGTTTTGGCCGCCGGCTATATACCCCTAATGCTATTCAGGCAGCTGTTCTTTCTAAAGCGGTTGGTAAGCCTGTGAAGTGCTTCTTCAATCGTAAGGAAGAATTTCAGAATGATTTATTTCGGCCTCCTACGCACCATATCATGCGAGGAAAACTAGATAAGCAGGGAAACATTCTTGCCATCGAACATCATCTGTCTAGTGGTGACGTAACTTACGGATCACCTCTTTTACCCAAAGCGATTACTTCATTTGTGGGATCCGACGCGGGAGCTTGGCGTGGTGGGATGATTCAGTACCATGGCATTCCGAATCACCGCGCCATATCGTGGCACGTTAAGCTTCCTTTTGCAACCAATTACTGGCGTAGCCTTGGCCTTTTAGCCAATACCTTTGCCATTGAATCATTCATGGACGAACTAGCCGAAAAAGCAGGTAAAGACCCTGTTCAATTTCGTTTGGCACACATCCAAGATGATAAAGCCGGCAAGCGGCTTAAAGCGGTTATCGAACGTGCTGCTCTGGAGGCTAATTATTCGAATGAAGTGATGAAGGGAAGGGCTATGGGGTTTGCTGCCTCCACTGATGTAAATACACCTTGTGCCCAGGTTGCTGAAGTATCCATGGAAAATGGCATGATCAAAGTCGAAAAGGTTACCTGTGTTATGGATCCGGGAATATCGGTCAATCCAGACCAGATTAGAGCCCAGTGTGAAGGAAGTATCATTATGGGATTAAGTGCATCCTTATATGAACAAATGACCGTAGTAGACGGACAGCTTCAGCCAACGATCTACGGGCCCTATCGTATGGCCTTGATGCGTGATACACCCAAAGAGATCAATGTTGTACTACTACAGAATGATGACAAACCAGGAGCTGTTGGAGAACCACCTTTAGGCCCTGTTGGTGCTGCAATTGCTAATGCTATTTATCGACTTACGGGTACTAGAGCACGGGACATGCCAATCGCAATGGTCTAATTTCCACCCTTCCCTGCAAGATAAAAGGTTATAGTTTAGTCGCTATAACCTTTTTTTGTAGTTCAAACCGTTCAATTAGTCGATATCAAATACTTCTCCAGCTGTTTTTATCTATTTTCTGCGATCAAAAAATTAAAAGATATAAATCAATGCGACTACTCCTATGTTGTTTACTCTTTATCCTGAATGGGATCATTTCGCCATCCTATGGTCAGGAAACCAGGCTGCTCCGACAGCCAGATATCAGCAAAGATCATATCGCTTTTGTTTACGGAAGTGATATTTGGGTTGCCAACCGCGACGGATCAGATGTTCAAAGAATAACTAGTACGCCTGCTGTAGAGTCTAACCCTCATTTTTCACCCGACGGGAAAACTTTAGCTTTTTCATCTAACCGCGATGGCGGATATGCGGTATACACCGTATCGATCGAAGGCGGCAACCCGGACCGATTGACTTGGCACCCTTCCTCGGCAACTGTTCGCGGATGGACACCCGATGGTAAGCATATCCTTTATGCTACCCCACGGGGCACAGCCCCTTCATCACACAATAAGCTCTGGACGGTACCCCGTGAAGGTGGTCCAAGTACCCGAATCAGTGCCCAATGGGGATTCGATGGCTCATTAAGTCCGGATGGCAAGCAAGTTGCACTCGATCGAATGACGCGATGGGAGGACGAATTCCGAAACTACCGTGGTGGACAAAATACACCTTTGATCATTCTCAATCTGGAAGACCAAAGCGAGGTTTTAGTACCGAACGAAAGTACGATTGACATTCACCCTACCTGGTTAGGGGATGAGGTATTCTTTTTGTCAGATCGGGATTGGATCATGAACGTATGGGCCTATAACCTTGCTGATCAGTCGCTTCGCCAAGTAACAGAATTTGAAGAGACCGATGTTAAATGGATCAATACCAATGGAACCGACCTGATTATTGAGCAGGATGGGTATCTGTACATCGTTGATAGGCAGGATGGTTCGCTTAATAAGCTTTCCATTACCGTAAAAGGTGATTTCCCCTGGGCTGCTGCGCATTGGGAAGATGTAACTTACAGTGCTTCATCGGTTTCGCTTTCCCCAACGGGTAAGCGTGTTGTACTTCAGGCACGGGGTGATATTTTCACGGTACCCGTTGAGTATGGTGACCCACGTAACCTTACCCAATCCAGTGATGCGGCGGATCGCCGCCCCATCTGGTCGCCTAATGGTGATAAGGTTGCTTGGTTTAGTGATCAGGATGGTGAAGAATATGCCCTTTATATTGCACCACAGGATGGTATGGGAGAATCTACCCGTATCGACATTGGTGTATCTGTACTCGGCTGGACGCCAGCTTGGTCGCCTGATGGTTCGTATTTGGCTTTTGTGGATGATGATGTTCGCATTCGTCTGATTGATATGAATGACTATTCCATTAAGACTATTGATGCTGGTAATAGTAATATTGATCGATCCCGAACGGGATTGTCTTGGGCGCCAGACTCCAAAAAGTTGGCCTATGTTAAATCAGGCGACAATCAGATGCATCGCATCTGGATCTGGGATATGAACACCCAACAAACACAACCTTTAACGGATGCTTTTGCGGATGCTTACTCCCCTACCTGGGACCGTGATGGGGTACATTTCTACTTTCGGGCCAGTACCGATCTGGCGTTAGGCGCTGGATGGGCCAACACTAGTTCGATGCAAGCAGATCCGGGTTACGTGCCATATGTCATTGTTTTACAAGAAGGTACAGCATCCCCATTTATACCTCGGAGTGATGAAGAGGAAGTAAAGAAAGAGGAAAAACCAACAACTGAGGACGAACAAAAGAAAGAAAACACTAAAAAGGAGGCTAAAGCGGATAAAAAGAAAACCGACAAAGCGGAAGAAGCGGAAGAAGCGGAAGAAGATACAGGCATTCAAATTGACTATAACCGTATTGCACGTCGAACCATGGCGCTACCTGTTACACCAGGCAATTACGTAGCACTGGAAGCTGGTCCTAAAGGAACCCTATTCCTAGCTGAACGAAAGCCGGGTAGCTTTGGCGTGACATTGCACAAGTTTACCCTTAAGGACCGAAAGGCCAAGGAGTTTATGGCTAACGTTCGGCAGTTTTCTGTCTCCGCCGATGGCAAAAGTATATTAATACAATCTGGTCCGAGTTGGTCGGTTGCCAAAACGGGTGGTCCGAGTGGTAAAGGAGGAAAAAGAATTCAGGTAGATCTGCGCATGAAGTTGGATCCTATGGTAGAATGGAAGCAAATTTTTGCGGAAGCCTGGCGGTATGAGCGCGATTATTTTTATGATCCGAATTTGCACGGAAGAGACTGGGACCAAGTATTTACACGATATGAACCACTGGTTTCTCATGTACGTCACCGCGACGATTTGCAGTACATTCTAGATATGATGAATGGTGAGCTATCGGTGGGTCACAGCTTTGTTAGTGGTGGTGATTATCCGGAAACCGAACGCTCACGGGTAGGCTTATTAGGGGCTGATTTACGCGCTAAAGCGGGCCGATGGCAAGTTGAGCGAATCTACACCACGGAGAGCTGGAACCCCAGGCTGTCCTCGCCTTTGGATCGCCCCGGAATGAAGATGCAGGATGGGTACTACATTGTAGGTATTAATGGTACGGAACTGACTGCTGCTATGAATCCATTCCAATTATTGGACGGCACCCTAGGGCGACAGACGGTAATCCATATTAATGACAAGCCTGATTTTGAAGGCCACTGGACAGAAACGGTTGAGCCTATTCGCAGTGAAAATGCCCTTCGCCAAAGAGCATGGGTAGAAGATAATCGACGTAAGGTGGATAGTCTTTCCAATGGCCGCCTCGCCTATGTATGGGTTCCCAATACGGGCGGTGGAGGAATGGTTTCTTTTAACCGATACTTTTTTGCACAACAAGACAAAGAAGGTGCAGTGATTGATGAACGTTTTAATGGCGGAGGATTACTGGATGATTATATGGTTGATCTGATGCCGCGTACCTTACGGGCCGGCCTGACCAATGAAGTACCTAATGGCAAAGCGTTTCGGTTACCAGCAGGTATTCTGGGACCTAAGGTTTTACTTATCAATGAGCGTGCTGGTTCAGGAGGTGATTTCTTCCCTTGGGTTTTCCGACAGCAACAGGCGGGCCAATTAATAGGTGCACGTACCTGGGGCGGATTGGTAAAGTCCAGCACACACTATCTGATGGTCGACGGTGGTCGAGTTACTGCGCCCGACAATGCTGTTTTCGACCCTATCAATAATGAATATGTAGCGGAAAATATTGGCGTTGCACCCGATATCCCAGTGAGACAGGATGCACAAGCCCTATCTGTAGGTCGTGATCCTCAGCTGGAGCGGGCGGTGGAGGAAGTCTTGCGTTTACTGGAGAATACCCCTAAGCAGGAAGTTGTTCCGCCACCTTTCAACACCCCAGCTAAGAAAAAAGAGTAATCATTCGCTTTTTATCTCTTAGCCTATCTATTGCAGTTGCGCCTTTGCGGGCGCAACTGCAATAATACCCTACACATACGGTTACGCCTGATTTACCTCCCGCATTTCTGTTGGCTAACCGATTCATCCGGATATATACTTTGCCACATCGTATCTCCTTTAATCATCTGCCTACAGCCAATTTTTTTTTCAGACCTTATAACATATGGTGTTTGTGTTGTAAGTTTAGAAAAAAGATATGGCTATTCAACCCATCAAACTCGATCATGCTTTTGATCAGGTACATGCATTCTGGTCACCACATATTGTGGGGCACCTCAACGGGCAAATGATTAAAATTGCCAAAGTAAAAGGGGATTTTATCTGGCATAGCCATGCTGACGAAGACGAAGCTTTCCTCGTCGTAAAGGGGCTTTTACATATTGAACTCAAAGATAAAACGATTCATTTGCAGCCAGGAGAGTTGGTGGTTATTCCTAAGGGTATACCTCATAGACCTTATGCCGAAGAAGAAACCCATATCTTACTATTTGAACCTGCACAAACCATCAACACAGGCGCTGAACGTCACGAACTGACCAGGGATCAGCTACCTGATTTGTCCGCTTAAAAAATAGTACTTTAATTAAGGAATGCGACTGAGATACCGTTATTTTCTGCGCTCCAATTTGCCCAAATGGATTTGTTGAACACCTTTTTTGCGGTCAGCAAAATACCGCTTCAGCGAAAACGTTGATGACGTGAAGGCTATATCCTGCCAAGGAATTTCGGACTCATGGAAAAGCTTGGCTTCTAGGCTTTCCGATCCGCAGTCGAATCCATCAGCTGAGGGCAACTCCCCCAGAAAATGAATATAAACCTGATTGATATGTGGTATACTATACAAAGCGTGTAGGCCTATCAGTCGGAGATCAGCCTTTACTTCTTCCCTTACCTCGCGTAAAGCTCCTTCTTCTACGGTTTCTCCATTTTCCAGGTACCCTGAGGGAATATTCCATAAGCCATAACAAGGCTTAATTGCGCGCCTTGCCAGCAGTACCTGCTCACCCCAAACCGGTAAGCAACCTGCTACAATTTTGGGATTAACATAGTGTATAGCCTGGCAGTTACCACATACCATACGCGGCCGGTTATCCCCTGTTGGAATAACAAATTCAAGTTTATCTGACCCACAATTGGAGCAAAAATTCATTTTTTGTCTTGTTTTTCCATAGCGCGCTCATACCGTGACCGCCACAGGACAGCATCGCCAAAAATACTTAATCCAGTATTCAATACTACGAGTGCTCCTGTTCCCCATATGACCCATTCCAGTGTAGGCACACCATCGTATTTTTTCATAGCCGCCTCAGCTACCAGACAAGCCCCAAAACCAACTGTTGCCAATCCTATTGGTGCACGCAGTAACCATTGTTTTCTATACTTTTTAGGGTTCTCCATGTGTTCGAATATATTGTTCTGCGAACGCCAGGTCTTCCGGTGTGTCGATACCGATACCTGGAGCATTCGTAGTGGCTACTTTAATCACTTTGCCAGCATCCAACCATCGGAGTTGTTCTAACGACTCCAGTGTTTCACTTACGGAAGGTGGCAGGTTGGTTACATCCATTAGAACGCTTCGTCTGAAAGCGTATAACCCAATGTGCTGAAGATGATGCCCGAGGTCAGCCCAGGAACTTGGGTCGCTATCTCTAATATACGGAATTGTTGCTCGACTGAAATACAATGCGTTGCCTTTATTATTCAAGACGACCTTAACCACATTCGGATTGAAAATGTCCAGCTGTTCCGTGAGGGGTCGAGCGAGGGTTGCTATTTCGGTGCCCTCAGTCATTAAGGTTGCTATCAATAGCTGGAGTTGGTCCTTTTTCACAAAAGGCTCGTCGCCCTGAATATTTACCACCCCACCAAATGTTGGGTATTGCTTTGCTACTTCTGCTATTCGATCCGTTCCTGAGCGATGATCAGCGCTAGTCATGACCACCTCACCACCAAACGATTCTACGTGATCTGCGATCCGGCTGTCATCGGTAGCAACCAGAAGCTTATCCAATTCCGGAATGCTGGCTGCCCGTTCCCAGACCCGCTGAATAATGGTTTTCCCTTCCAATTCAATTAGTGGTTTTCCCGGAAATCGAGTTGAACCGTAGCGAGCAGGAATAACAGCAAGTATTTTCATTAGGCAAAGATTTAAGCAAAAAGTAACGGTCACAGTAAAGTATAAGCCATAGATACTACTAATTTTGTTTATACTTAGTATTGTATTCCTATGGACTAAAGACAATCAAATGATGAGGAAACGTAATAGTATCAGATTTATGATGCTCATGACCATATTCGGGGCCTTTTCTGGCCGCTTGTACAGTACCGGTGACAGTCTACAATATCTCTTACCACACGATACCCTTTTTCTGGATATTAGTATGGGTGAAATGATCGCTACCCATACGGTGGCGCAGGGACAGACTCTATTTTCATTAGCACAATTCTACGGACTTAAAGTACCCGAAATTAAATTCTACAACCCAGGTATGGGTAATCAAATTAAGCCAGATCAGCTCATACGTCTGCCTGTACCAACAAAGTCCATCATCAGAATCCAACCCGATACGTTTCATCGATGGGCTTTTTCGCCTTTATTTTATCGCATTAAAAGTGGGGACACCTTGTATGGTTTAAGCAAGCGATTTTTCAAATTACCCGTTGATACGATCATAAATCGGATCGAATCATTTACAGGAACACTCCGCCCTGGGCAATTATTTTTTGTTGGCTGGATCAGTACCAAAGGCGTTCCACGATCTTTACGAGAATCGTTGGTACATCCGCTATTCAGACAAAATTATGCGCTCGAAAAACACATTCGCAGCTATGTAGCACAGGGCAAAAAGAAAAGACAGGTTTCGGGAGCAGCATTATGGGAAGAAGGTAAAGACGATCGTCATTTTTATGCCTTACATAACGAAGCGCCACTCGATTCCTATGTTAGAATATATAACCCTATGAAAAAAAGGTACATCTTTGCGAAAGTAATCGGTCGGCTTCCGCGATCAACACCGCCGAATGTGCAAATTTACCTCACATCGAAGTGTGCCAAACTGATGGGAGCTCGTGAGCCGCATTTCTTTGTTGAA
>JABSSK010000015.1 GCA_013214265.1 Saprospiraceae bacterium
ACCTATTCTCTTGGGATACCTATTCTGCTTGAGTTTTTGCGTAAGCATAAAGATAACCCAGGAAAATCAAACAACGGTTTGCAGGCTATTTGGATAACCCCCATTCGCGCATTGACCCGTGAAATTCAGGGAGCTATTCAACGAGCAGCGGATGATTTGGGGTTACATTGGCGAGTAGCTATCCGTTCGGGTGATACTTCCACGTCGGAACGGCAAAAGCTTAAGCGAAAGCCACCAGAAATACTGGTGACGACCCCAGAAAGTTTGCATTTACTTTTGGCGAGCAAAGGATATGAAAAGTACTTTACCCATTTGTCGACCATTGTAATTGATGAGTGGCACGAACTAATTGGTTCTAAGCGTGGCGTTCAAATTGAACTGGCCCTAAGTCGTTTTAAAGGCTTTCTACCTCACTTAAAGGTTTGGGGTATTTCAGCTACTATAGGCAATATGGAAGAAGCCCTTGCTGTACTAATGGGAGATGCCTATCATCAGGACAGATACAAGGTTATACGGGCAGATATAGAAAAGCGTATCCAACTTCAGACGGTTTTACCAGATACGATCGAAACGTTTCCGTGGGCAGGGCATTACGGGGTTTCCATGGTGAAAAAAATCATTCCACTCATTCAAAGTTCAAATAGTACTTTGATTTTCACCAATACTCGAGCACAGTGTGAAATTTGGTATCAGCATCTTTTACAGGTTGCACCGGAATTGGCGGGCATCATTGCTATGCATCACGGATCCATTGATCGTACGTTAAGGGATTGGGTAGAGAATGCTCTACATGAGGGTACCTTAAAAGCGGTAGTATGTACTTCCTCATTGGATTTAGGTGTTGACTTTAGGCCCGTTGAGCGGATTATTCAGATTGGTAGCCCTAAGGGAGTGGCCCGATTTATGCAACGGGCAGGGCGGTCAGGTCATCAGCCAGGGGCTACCAGTAAGATTTACTTTGTACCTACACATTCCTTAGAACTGTTGGAGGGCGCAGCTATCCGTCAGGCAGTCGAAGAGCAACAACTAGAATCGAGGATGCCATTTATTCGATCATTTGATGTGCTTATGCAATACCTGATCACTCTAGCTGTTTCTGACGGATTCTTTCCCCAACAGATTTTGACGGAAGTGAGGGGTACGTATGCATACCAAAGTGTGACAGATGACGAGTGGAACTGGGTCTTACATTTTATTACAACGGGAGGGACGTCATTGTATGCTTACGATGAATATCGAAAAGTAGAAATAAGCGATGAAGGCAGGTATGTTGTGACGCGAAAAAGGGTAGCTATGCGGCATCGCTTACAGATCGGTACCATAGTTGGGGACGCTGATTTGCAGGTCAAATATATAAGTGGTGGGCGACTGGGATCGATCGAAGAATGGTTTGTGGGGCAGCTCAAACCAGGTGATACCTTTTGGTTTGCTGGTCGTTCGTTGGAAATGGTAAGGGTAAAGGATATGACCGTCCAAGTAAGAAGGAGTAAAAAGAAAAAAGGGAAAATACCTTCTTACCAGGGAGGTAAGATGCCTTTGTCATCTCAACTTTCAGCTTTCCTGTTAGAAAAAATGGACCAAATCAAAGCAGGTAACCGGAGTGATGTAGAGATTCAAAAACTCCAGCCTTTACTTGATGTACAGACTGCACGCTCGCATATTCCGAATAAAGAAGAGTTCCTCATTGAGTCTTTTACGAGTAGGGAGGGGCATCACCTTGTTTTTTATCCTTTCGATGGTCGTAATGTACATGAAGGGATGGGTGCACTGATTGGGTACCGACTGTCCCAGATCAAGCCTATCAGTTTTTCTATTGCCATGAATGACTATGGTTTTGAATTGTTATCAGACATTCCCATCCCTATTGAGGAAGCGATGCAAGGTGGCTTATTTTCTACGAAGAATTTGAGTCAGGATATTCTGGCTAGTATTAATTCAGCGGAATTGGCAAAGCGCAGATTTCGCCAAATTGCTCGTATTTCTGGGCTTGTATTTATGGGGTTTCCTGGGAAGCAGAAAAAGGACAGGCATCTGCAAGCTTCTGCACAATTATTTTTTGATGTTTTTAAAGATTATGAACCCCAAAATTTATTATTTCAACAGGCCTACGATGAAGTAATGACCTTTCAGCTTGAAGAGGCAAGGCTTAGGTCTGCTCTGGAGCGTATAAATCAGCAACAAATTATTTTAAGTACACCACCTAAAGCCACCCCCTTCGCTTTTCCTATTCTGGTGGATCGTTTGCGGGGACGGTTATCTTCAGAACGTCTGGAAGATCGTATTCAACGTATGAAGCTCCAATTAGTAAAGGATTAGAAGGCCAATTGGTCTTTTTGTATTTTGGGCAATGCAATGCAATTAGGGACGCAATATATTATGCTTACGGGAGAAGCGATGGAGATGCATCCATATCGTGCTTTATATTGGAAGCGGGAAGAAGTATTATTCCTAGCTGATCTGCACTTAGGGAAGGTCCAGCATTTTCGTCGTGAAGGTATTCCGTTACCACAAGATATTATTAATACCAACTGGGATAAGCTGATTGCTTTACTGTTGGAGTATAAGCCTGCTAGGGTTATCTTTCTTGGTGATTTATTCCACAGTGATTACAATGCCGAATGGGAAGAGTTTTGTGATCTATTGAATCAGTTTCCTGCTATCCAGTTTGATTTAATTTTGGGTAACCATGATTCTCTGTCGGATCGTGCATATGCTCGTTCGGTGCTGCGGGTTTATACGGAACCTTATGAATATGGCCCTTTTATATTGAGCCATCACCCAATTGGAGCACCGGAAGGTGGCTATAATCTTGCTGGCCATATTCATCCTGCTGTACGGTTGGAGGGGGGTGGTCGTCAGCGGTTGCGGTTGCCTTGTTTTGTATTCGGAGAGAAAAGTGCTATTCTTCCTGCTTTTGGGGTTTTTACGGGGAGTAAGGTTTTAACACCTTCTTCCAAGGATAAAGTATACGTTGTGACCGATGAGGCTGTGATTCAAGTGAGCTGAATTAGATTCGGTTTTTTTACACAGTAGTACATAGCTTTTAACATTCTGGAATGGATATTGCAATGTTGGCAGCGAGCCCACCTTGCGATGTTTCCTTATACTTTTGGTTCATATCCTGTGCGGTTTCCCACATTGTTTTGATAACGGCATCCAGGCTGACTTTTGCTTTGGAAGGGTCGCTTTCCAAAGCTATTTTGGCTGCTGTAATAGCCTTTATGGCCCCCATAGAATTTCGTTCGATACAGGGAATTTGTACCAATCCACCAACTGGGTCACAAGTGAGGCCTAGGTGATGTTCCATTGCAATTTCAGCAGCCATTAAAGCTTGGCGTGGACTTCCTCCAAACCCTTCACAAAGCGCCGCCGCCGCCATGGCTGAGGAAACGCCAATTTCTGCTTGGCAGCCACCCATGGCTGCTGAGATGGTCGACCCTTTCTTGAATAGCGAGCCAATTTCACCAGCGGTCATTAAAAAGCGAAGCATCATAGAGCGATCTACAGTTTGATTGGAGAAGCAATAAAAATACATGAGAACGGCAGGTATAACGCCAGCAGCACCATTTGTGGGTGCAGTTACAATACGTCCAAAATTAGCATTCTCCTCGTTGACAGCCATAGCAAAACACCCTATCCATTTGAGTGTCTGGGAGAAGTCTGGCTGGCTTTCACGAATCTGATCCATCCATTCTTGAGCATCAAGGTAGACTTTGCTCGCCATAAGTTTTTTATGGATGGAGGCAGCTCTGCGATTAACATGTAAGCCTCCAGGGAGTGTACCTTCTGTATGGCAGCCCCGGTAGACAGCATCACGCATGCATAACCAAATTTCCCACAAGTCATGCTCTACTTTTCGACTTGGTTTCCAGTATTCTTCATTGGTATAAACAATGTCAGAAATTGATTTTTGGTGTTGCTGGCAATGTTCAATGAGATCTTGTCCCGAATTGATAGGGTAGGGTAGAACATTTTGTTGCTCACCTTTTTTTTGTTGCTCACCTTCTTTAGTGACAAAACCGCCGCCTACAGAATAATAAGTTGCCATAAAAGCCAATTCACCATGCTGATCTAAAGCCCGGAGTGTCATACCATTGGCGTGATACGGTAAGACTTCTGAGAACCTAAATTCCAAATCAACTTCAGGGCTGAATACGACTGTTTGAGTTCCACCCAGTTGGAGTGTATGGTTTTGGTATACGTTTTGGGGGATGGTACGTACCAGATCCAGTGGAACAGTAACCGGATCATATCCACTAAGTCCCATAAGGATGGCGACATCTGTTCCGTGGCCATGTCCTGTAAGTGCTAAAGAGCCGTATAAAACAGTTTGCACCCTAGATGTTTTATGAAACTGGTTACTTTCTTTTAGCTCCTGTATAAAGCGTTCCGCGGCCCGCCAGGGACCTAGAGTGTGCGAACTTGAAGGGCCCACACCTATCTTAAGCATATCAAATACACTTATGGCTTCCATTCTGTTTTGGCTATTTGGTTTGGTTGTTTGGCAGGATAAATGTAATTCAAATTTGAGATTCCAAATACCTTAAATCACCAAAAAATGGAAGGTGTCCAGTCAATTATAGCATAAAGACGGATATAATAGGTCTAGTCTATAAACCGAAAAGTATACAACCGGTTATCAATTTCCGGACTGGCCTCATCGAATAGGTGGAAGATGACCATTAAGCCACTTCCTTCCTTAAATACAGCGACCATTTTACAATACAGATACGCGCCAAATGTTGGTTTAGGTGGAAAAATATAAACTCGACCCCAGTCCGCATTATAGAGATTAGTGCGCTCGTTTTCGGTCAGGTCACGAGCTGTAATTCTAGCATCTTCGCTATTGTCGCAGATTTGCATAGCTAATCGCGAAGCCTCCAGATGTGGATAATTGAGTAGTTGCTGATTGTTATCTAGAATAGTTAAGTAGCGAATTTCAAGATGTTCGGAGGCAGACCCTAAGGCCCACTGATATTCCTGGACGCTATTATCTTCAATAACTAAAGGTTTGTAGTCACCATCCAGGGGTACCATGATCTCCCCATTCATTTTTTGTAACGCTGCTCCTAATGCTGTGGAATGAAAGGTTTGACCATGAACTGATGTAAAAGTGACCATGGTGATTAGCCAAAAAGAAGGAATGAAAACGTACTGTTTCATGCTTAGGTGATTTTTGAGAAGCCAAATGTCGCTCATGCATACCTTTGAAAACATTGAAGTCTTAGTAAAAGACTTTTAGGGTCGTACACGTTTTGTTGTTAAGCAACTAAAAGGTAATGCACAACCAGAATGCTTAGCTGTAAAACTTACTGTTGCCTTACCCATGATTAGGGGGCGCATTGGAACATAAAAGTATTCTTAATCAACGATTATGATAAGCATATTTATCAACCTAAATAGTGACCTTGGGGTATTGATATAATAGGTACTGTGAAAGGTTCCAATCACAAGAATGATGGAACCTTTAGTGTGAAATAGCGCTTGTAGATAGTGGAATTATATCTATGCTTGAGCTATGTTTATCTTTTCTTTAATAGATTTAATGAGGGCAGGGGAAGGCTTTCTTCTGTGAAGTTTACTCTTTATAAATTCGCGAAAGGATTTTTCCTGACTGAGCACTTTGAGATAGCTCGGGTTAGATTGGATATCTTTTAAAAGTTCTCTTTCCTCCGTTTCGGAGAGTTCATTGTCCAGATACATTGTCACTTTGTGGATCAGTTCCTGATAATGTTGGTTACTCATGATCATACTTTTTATCCCGCTGTTAATTGACACCAGTCACCTAAATAATAACAGTCACCATGACTCAGAATAGTATTCAACCAGGAGTCTGTTGGACATAACATTCCAAGGTTAGTTATTCGGTTTGAGCATAAAGTTACAGTATGCAACATTGACAGCTTAGTTTACAGGTGAAAGGTTCACGGAATTAGTTAATAATAAAAGGAATAGGATCGTCAATCACCGTTTGTCCTTGTATCCAAGAGATTCGGCGTACTTTTTCAGTTTTTCCTTAAGTAGGTTACGTGCCCGATGCAGTCTGGACCGCACAGTACCTATTGGAATATCTAATATTTTAGAGATTTCTTCGTAAGTAAACCCTTCGATATCGCAGAGTAAGATAACGACACGGAAGGTAACAGGAAGATCATTGATGGCATTTGTTACTTCATCACCCATCATATTTTGAAACATCTCTTCCCTAAGGTCATGATAGCTGGTGTAGGAACTGGATTCCTCATCGTGGTAGTGTAAAATTTCCTCATAGTCAACACGTTGGGGTTGGTTTGACCTTTTGCGGTATTCATTAATAAAAATATTCTTTAGAATCCGAAAAAGCCAAGCTTTCGCGTTGGTTCCTTGATGGTATCGTTCGATTGCTTTATATGCTTTGAAATAGGTTTCTTGCACCAGATCATTAGCATCCTCCTCCCGATAGTTAGTAAGGTGGTAGGCAAAGGTGTATAGAGAATCGATCTGAGGAAGCAATTCTTCCTCAAATACTAGCTCATAGTTAGTATTTGATAAATGTTCGGCCATTACCTGCATAAAAATAGAAATTTATCGGAATTACACAATCCTTGAAGGTGCTTACTACAGAGCCACTAACCAATACAAAAAGCAAATAGTTTCCTTATGGACTATTTTTTGTGGATATCAATGGGTGCTATAGGCGTAAAGCCGGGTACGGTCTTTTCGAACCAGTGGAGTGGAGCTAGGTTTTTATCGCCAGTACAGGTGTCTGCCCAAAAGAATTGATAGTACAGTTCAAGATTGTTTCCAAGATGGCTTATTAATTGATTAAGTCGGTCTTGTGCTCTTTCGGGCTTATGATACAGAAATCGGGTGCACCAACAGTAATAGGCCTCATCATGTAGTTCAGTAACCAGGAGTGTGTTTGGTTCATTATGATATTGAGCGAGGAATTTACGGGCAAAAACAGCATGGTGTCTGGTCCAGTCTCTGGGCACACCTTTATGTTCCTTAAATTTAAAGGTGTCATGAACCATAGCAATAATACGCAGATCACTCCTTCTTTTGGGGGTGACAGACAGCTTTTCAATGTTATTAAGCACTTCACGGATATGCTTATAAACTTGGCCTTCTGGGTGACCATAACGGGGCGTACCCCAGGATAGCCCCTTGAGGAAATCAGGATTCCGAAAGAAGTGCTCTTCAATTTGTGTTTCTGGTTGAAGAACCTTTTTGTAAAAGGAGGCCATGTCCGAAGCTTCTTTACTCATCGCTTAGTATTGCTGATAGAACGATAAAAGGTCTTGAATTGCAACTATTCGTGTTGTTAATTTCCTGTTAAACGAATTTTTTCATGTAACAAAAAAAAATTCCGATCGGTTTTTTTACATACGAAAGCAGTACTAAACGGTTCCAAATGCAAAGATCTCTATCGTAATTAAATCATTTTGAAAGAAAAGAACAAATAATTGGGGTTGATCCATTTTACCTTTGAACTCGTATAATTAAGTGATTTTTGTAGTTTTTAGTTTCTACTTTTTAGAGTGAAATTGGAATCTTGAATTGTAAATACGTCAAAATAGTCATATGAAACAGGTCATTTATTTAATCTTGGCAGGCATCATAGGCGGAATGATAACCTTAGCAGGGGTCGTGCTTATGGAAAATCAACGCATTGATTCTGAATTAGTACCCAAAGTTCAGGAGGTTAATCAAAATCATATACGAACCAATGTACCCGGTGCTGCATATTTTAGTTTTGTGGATGCAGCAGAGCGTGCTATGCCTGCTGTTGTAAATATTACAGCACGAGGTACTGCCAGCAGCGCTTCTAATGGCGAACAGGAAACAGAAAATCCTTTTCGGTACTTTTTCGGTGATGATTTATTCGGTATGCGCCCCAATCAGCCTCGTGAAGGAACAGGTTCAGGTGTACTATATTCATCCGATGGTTACATCATTACTAATAATCATGTGGTCCAATTTGCGGAAGAGTTGGAGGTAACCTTGATCGATAACCGAACTTTTGAAGCCCGTTTGATTGGTACAGATGCGAAGTCTGATTTAGCCGTCATCAAAATAGAAGGAAAGGGTTTCCCTACTATGGAACTGGCCAATTCTGATAATCTAAAAATTGGAGAATGGGTATTGGCCGTTGGAAATCCCTTTGAATTGAATTCTACAGTTACTGCAGGTATTGTGAGTGCCAAAGGCCGAAATATCTCTTTACTCGGTGATGGTCAAGCTATTGAAAGTTTTATCCAAACGGACGCCGCTGTGAATCCTGGAAATAGTGGCGGCGCATTGGTCGATCACGAAGGTCGATTAGTAGGTATCAATACAGCTATAGCAACTCGAACTGGTGCTTTCGAAGGATACAGCTTTGCGATACCTATCAATCTGGTAAAGCGTATCGCTGACGATATTGTAAAATTTGGAAGCTACAAACGTGGCTTTTTAGGCGTATCCATTAATGAACTCGACAGCGAATACGCAAAGGAACTAGGCGTAGATATCAGCCAAGGGGTAGTAATTGAGCATTTGTTTAAAGGCGGATCCGCTCAGGAGGCAGGGCTTATGGAGAAAGATATTGTGATTGCCGTAAATGAGCGTTCAGTAAAGAGTGTGCCCGAACTTCAGGAGTATATAGGACGGGCTAAAGTGGGAGACGTAGTGGAGTTGCGTGTATTACGTAATGGACTCGAACAGGACTTTGCCGTACGGCTAAAAGCACAAATGCAAGAGGAAGAGTAGTAGGATTCGTACTCATTTGTCTTTAGAGAGTCAAAATATTGATTGTTAAGCATTTTTAAACAACATAATTTGTGTAACGTGGTTTCCAATTTGCACAAATGACTTGTTTAAAGTTGGTTTTTCGTTTTGTTTTGATGCGTCTGTCTTATATAAAGGCAGGCGTTTTTTGTAGGGGATTAACAGAACAGGGGTTGATTTTCACCGCCAGGATAAGCAAATTATAAACGGAAAACACCTGCAAAAACCCTGTTTCTATGTCATGGTTTGCAGATAATTTATCGGCCTTAGCGCATCAGTTTTTTCCTTCTCTGTGCTTAAATTGCCGAGAAGCGTTACATGATCCTCTTGCTATATGCTGTATTGCTTGCCAAGCTAACTGGGGCATTACCGACCTGCACAAATTTACCGAAAATAGTTTTACCAGAAGGTTCTGGGGACGTACTCCTTTGGTTCAGGGTGCTGCTATGTTTCATTTTCTTAAAGAGGGAACTACTCAGAAAATAATTCATGCTTTGAAGTATCAGGGTAAGCAGTTTATCGGAACACGTCTGGGTCGCTCGTATGGACATATGCTTAAATCAAGTTGGACAAAAGATCTGCCTGACTGTATTGTTCCAGTACCATTGCATCCTAAAAGAAAGCACGAACGTGGTTATAATCAAGCGGTGTGTTTTGGCCGTGGACTTAGCATGTCAATGGGTATTCCTTTGATTTCAGGCGGATTGTCACGTTTGCAATATATGTCTTCACAAACGAATATGAATCGGTCGGAGCGTTTTCAGAATGTATTGCAATCGTTTTCGGTGAACAAAAATAAGATTTCACCCTGCACCCATGTCCTTCTGGTTGATGATGTGCTCACTACGGGGGCCACTTTGGAGGCCTGTGCTATTCAATTAATGAAAATTGAAAAGATGCGCATTTCGATGGCTACAATTGCTATGTCCCAGATTTAGATTTATTTTACTAAGGTTCCGATTTGTTCCCCTTTTACAATACGCATTAAGTTTTCGGGTTTGCCAATATCAAAAACTACAATTGGCAGATTATTCTCTTGGCAGATAGTGAAAGCGGTCATATCCATAACACCTAGACCTTCGCTGATGACCCTAGCGAACGAGATATGGTCGAATTTAACCGCATTGGGGTCTTTTTCTGGGTCTGCGGAATAGATACCATCAACACGCGTACCCTTCAGTATAACGTCAGCATTTATTTCATTGGCCCGGAGTGCGGCCGCGGAGTCAGTGGTAAAATAAGGGCTACCTGTACCAGCTGAGAAAATGACGACTCGACCTTTTTCTAAATGCCGAATGGCTCTTCTGCGAATATAGGGTTCCGCAATTTGCTTCATTTCGATAGCGGAGATAAGGCGTGTAAATAGACCAACCCCTTCGAGTGCACTTTGTAGGGCCATACCATTGATTACGGTGGCCATCATACCCATATAATCACCTTGCACACGTTCAATTCCTGATTCGGCAGCTTGCAAGCCTCGAAAGATATTACCACCTCCAATAACAACAGCGATCTGTACTCCAGCATCTGTTAAGGTTTTTATTTCCTTAGCGTAATGACTAAGCATCTGTGGGGATATGCCGTACGACTGATCACCCATCAGGGATTCACCACTTAATTTGAGCAGGATTCTTTGGTATTGTAATGGCATTGGAACTCTTGGTTATGATCCGAGGCAAATCTGCCTGAATGATCAAGCAGGAATTTCATACAAATATACGTTTCCCATTGGTTTTGTTGCATCAACTTAATTCGTGCTGCTGGGAAATAGACAAAAAATAGGGCGAATTACATCGTAATTCGCCCTTATGGAAACGGATTAGTTATAACTAACCTAAAGTTATATGCTTAAATTCTGAAACCGTCAAACCTTTGGAGATGCTGTCTAAATAAGCAGAAACAGACTTCTTGCTATCTTTAACAAATTGTTGGTTCAACAAAGTGTTTTCTTTGTAAAACTTGTTAAGTTTACCCATAGCAATTTTTTCGAGCATCTGCTCAGGCTTACCCTCTTGGCGTGCTTGCTCCTTACCAATCTCAATTTCTTTTTCAACTACAGTTGCATCAACACCGTCCTTATCCACAGCGATAGGATGCATTGCAGCTACTTGCATAGCTACATCGCGACCCGCTGTGAAAACACTATCACTTGATTGGTTCAGTGCTACCAGAACAGCAGCTTTATTACCCATGTGGATGTAAGGAGCGACCATGTCGGCTTCGAGCCTCTCGTAAGAAGCTAACTCGATCTTTTCTCCGATCACACCTACTTGCTCTGTTACTTTATCGCCGATAGTTACCTCATCCTCAAAAGAAGCAGTGAGAAGTGTTTCCAGGGAATCTGGAAATTCATTAAGGGCGATCTGAGCGAACTGCTCAGCCAATTTGATAAAATCATCATTCTTGGCCACGAAATCAGTTTCGCTGCTCAATTTAATAATAACACCTTTGGTTTTATCATCGGATACTTTCGCGATAACTGCACCTTCGGTTGCATTGCGATCTGCTCTTTTTGCCGATAATTTTTCCCCCTTCTTACGAAGAACTTCTATAGCTTTATCGAAATCACCTTCAGCTTCTTTCAAAGCTTTTTTGCAATCCATCATACCTGCGCCTGTCATGTCACGCAGTTTTTTGACGTCAGCGGCTGAAATGTTGCTCATTGTTAAGTAGTATTCGCTGGTTATTTGAAAAAGTTAATACAATAGCAGGGTACAGAAAATCACACTTTCAGTTAATCGTATGCACTATGCCGTAACCCTACTGCTGATTTTTATCCACGAGCTGATTGCTTCTCCTCTTTGTTCTTGCGGCGCTCTTCTTTTCCGGCTTTGATACATTCTACTACATAATCAGTAATGATTTTTATAGATTTGGATGCATCGTCGTTAGCTGGAATAGGGAAGTCTACCTGATTTGGATCTGAGTTGGTATCAACGATACCAAAAGTACGTAATCCCAAACGGTGAGACTCTTTCACAGCAATGTGCTCATGGTGAATGTCAACAATAAATATTGCGGATGGAAGGCGGTTGAGGTTAGCAATACCACCTAGTACGCGCTCCAATTTATCACGCTCACGTGTAAGTGTCAGACGCTCTTTCTTGGTAACACTTTCCAGACTTCCATCCTGAAGCATACGGTCAATCGTCTGCATTTTTTTGATGGAACGACGTATGGTAGAAAAGTTAGTCATCATCCCTCCAAGCCAGCGGTCGGTAACAAAAGGCATTTCAGCTTCGCGAGCGGCTTTCATTACGATTTCACGCGCTTGCTTTTTGGTAGCAACGAACATGATTTTCTTGCCTGCTTTTGCCAGTTGGAAAGCAGCTTTACCTGCACGCTCCATGCACTCCATGGTGCGGTTAATATCGATGAGGTGGATACCTTTGCGTTCCATAAAGATGTAAGGAGACATTTTGGGGTTCCACTTTTTCTTAAGGTGACCGAAGTGCACCCCTGCATCAAGCAGTTCTTTATAAGATGGCGTATTCATTATACGAGTTTGTGTCAATTATTGATAAAAGGCCGAATCGTAGATTCGAAAAAAAAGACCAAGTCCTAGCGCTTAGAGAACTGGAAGCTCTTCCGTGCTTTGGGCTTACCGTATTTCTTACGTTCCACCACGCGGCTGTCCCGCATAAGAAACTTCTGATCCTTTAAAGGTTTGCGGAAGTCGGCATTTAGCTCAACCAGTGCTCTGGCGATGGCCATGCGCGTAGCTTCAGCTTGCCCTTTGAACCCACCTCCATAGACGTTTACCTTCAAGTCGTAGATGTTTTCTGCTTCAACAACAGAAAAAGGGGCCAATACAGTTAACTGCATGTGCTTCTGCGGAAAATAGTCCTTCAGATCACGACCATTGATCGTTATCTTGCCTTCCCCTTTGGTTAGGTAAATGCGCGCAACTGATGCTTTACGTCTACCTATTGTATTAATCATTTCCATATTGTGCAAATCGGATTAGTCAGGTTAAAATTTAAAATCTTCTGGCTTCTGTGCCTGATGTGGATGCTCATTACCTGCGTACACAAACATCTTTTTGATCATTTGACGACCAAGTCTATTTTTGGGTAACATACCACGTACTGCACTTTCAATAATACGCTCGGGGTGTTTCTCCATTTGCTCACGAGCAGTGCGCACCCGCTGGCCACCGGGGTAACCTGTATGGCGGATGTATTCCTTCTGATTCATTTTTTGCCCAGTGAAACGCGCTTTGTCAGCATTAATTACAATGATGTAATCGCCAGTATCAATGTGTGGTGTAAAGTTAGGTTTGTGCTTACCACGCAGCACGCGGGCAATACGAGAACACAAACGACCAACTACCTCACCATCAGCGTCAACGATGTACCACTTACGGACTACACCTTCCTTCGTCTGGGATACCGTTTTATAGCTTAAAGTATTCACTTGTTCTATAATTTTTTGTGATGTAAAGTGCTCAAAAAAGGAAAGGTAAGCCTCCCCCTATATCAAAGCAGGTGCAAAGGTAACTTAACCGCAAGCAATAAACAAGGGTTTTTAAGGAAAAAATGTAAAGCACCCTTCGTAACTCCTTGAAAAACAGGTTAAATTTCGCACAAAAATTTTAATGGCCATAATGTAGCCACTCCATTTATCGAATATTAGGGGTCCAATTTTGTGCGAAAATCAGCCGAAAATGGCGAATCGTTTCATTTGTTCTCAAAAAGAAGTAATTTAAAAAAAGCTGAAGCCACCTGACCAATCAAGTATAACCCTATGAATAGAAAAACCTTTATCCATGGTATATTTAATTACTGTGATAGCTGGTGTGATCGGTGCCCATTTACCGCACAATGCCGTGTTTTTGAACCTGACCTCGAGCTGGAAGACGATAAAGCATCCATTCTTGAGGGTTTGAGCCTTAGCTTGCACGAATCAATGCAAGTACTGAAAGTTTATGTAGAAGAGCATGGCAAGGACTGGGCAGCTTTCCAACAGGAAGTGACAGAAGTGACATTATCATACCCAGAAGATCACAAGCATTTAATCAAGTTAGCTGAGACTTATGCATTGCGTTCCCGCAGATGGATAAATAAAAACGAGGTCATCATACGCGCACGCGGAGATGAACTAGTCTTTCAAATTGAAATGGGACTGCATGTGCTGGATAAAGGACTGGCTTTGGCCGATGCACTTGAAGTGATCCAATGGTTTATTTTTTTCATAAAAGCCAAAGTAAGAAGGGCTGTTCGTTCCTTAAATGAATTAAACAAAAATGAACAGCTGGTCGTACAAAATGATGCTAATGGTAGTGCAAAAGCAGCTTTGCTAGCCATCGATAGAACCTTGCTTGCTTGGCACCAAGTTTTGGATAGTTTCCCTAATCACACAGATGCCATAATCGATATATTGGTGCCCTTAAATCACTTAAAAACCAAACTGGAGCAAGCATTTTCAAATGCACGGGCTTTTGTAAGGCCCGGCTTCGACGAATAGAATGGCTTCCTAAACCATTTTTTGGAGAATACGTTTCCTTTTCGGACCAATTTCTCACAGCGTCATAGGTTAGTTGGTAGCAACAATAAATCTAATGGCCTACCTTTGCAAAATTTCCAACGCTATGACATCTATGAGTGATCAACTTTCCAACTCCTTATCTTCAACTGATGAAAGGGATCCCACGGCACGCTCCAGAAAGCGCGATCATATCGAGCTGGCTTTTAAGTCACAGGTTGCCAACCAAGAATTGGACACTCGTTTCTTCTACGAGCCCCTGCTTGCCGGTCATCCGCAAGTAAGTGATTTTCCTGCCCTGCCTTTTTTGGGAAAAACTATGAAATGGCCGATTTGGGTTAGTAGTATGACTGGTGGAACGGAATGGGCTCGGACGATCAACCATAACCTGGCTAAAGCTTGTGGGGAATTTGGAATAGGTATGGGGCTCGGTTCTTGCCGTTCGCTTTTGTATAGTGATGATACCCTCCCTGATTTTTCTGTTCGCCATCTAATGGGCGACCAGCCGCTCTACGCAAATCTGGGTATAGCCCAAATAGAAGATGTTTTGGATAATAAGGAATCCTACCGTATCGATGAATTAATTAAAAAGTTGGAAGTAGATGGGCTTATTATTCATGTGAATCCTTTCCAAGAATGGTTGCAGCCAGAAGGTGATCGCTTTAAGTACCCACCTTTGGATACCATTCAACGCGTTATTGACCTTTGGCCAGAACTGCCTATTATCGTCAAGGAGGTTGGTCAGGGTATGGGCAGAGAGAGTCTTAAAGCTCTAATGACATTACCCATTCAAGCCATTGATTTTGGTGCGAATGGAGGTACTAATTTTGCCCGATTGGAACTCTTGCGCAGTGATGAGCTAAATCAAAAGATTTATCATGAATTAGCACTGGTAGGACATAGTGCTAATGATATGGTCAATATGGTCAACGATCTCAAATTTGAGTTGGGTGACCATATTCTATGCAATGAGTTTATCATATCCGGAGGGGTAAAGTCTTTTCTAGATGGATATTATCTCACCGAGAAAATCCAAATGCCAGCCATATATGGTCAGGCATCTTCATTTTTACAGCATGCACGAGGGGCATATGCTAACCTGCAAGCGTTCATGAATACTCAAATTCAAGGATTAGCACTGGCGAATTCATTTTTAGCAGTCAGGTAATAAATTAATCTTTTCAGGTAAAAGAGAAGCCTACAGTAAAAATTTAGGGCGATCATGCATGATAACACGATAACTGGATTTTCAAAGCTCACTAAGGACGAAAAAATTAGCTGGGTAGTAAATCATTGGACCGATCAACCCACACAAGCAGCGCAAATACTTAAAAGTTTTTGGCATCAAGAAGATGATGTACAGAAAGTCATCGATGGATTCAGTGAAAATACACTTACCAACTTCGTTATGCCTTTTGGGATTGCGCCCAACTTTAAAGTGAACGAACAAATTTATGCAGTTCCGATGGTGATTGAGGAAAGTTCGGTGGTAGCAGCGGCTTCCAGTGCAGCTAAATTTTGGTTGAACCGTGGCGGTTTTGAGGCCAAAGTAATAGGAACTGTGAAAGAAGGGCAAGTACATTTCTCCTGGCCCGGAAAACGAGAACAGATTTCCCCAGTTCTGGATCACTTATGCGCTTTTCTAAGGCAAGATTCCGCTCATCTGACTGCAAATATGGAAAAGCGTGGTGGTGGTATGTTGGCCATTGAGTGGCTAGATTTATCCCACTTAGAGACGGACTACCATCAGCTAAAAGTTACTTTTGAGACCTGTGACTCCATGGGGGCTAATTTTATTAATTCGGTACTCGAACAACTGGGGCAAAGTTTAAAGACTTTTCTGAAAAACGAATCGGGCTTACCACAGCATCTGAGGCAGGTGGATATCATAATGGCAATACTTTCGAATTACACTCCTCAGTGTGCCGTGAAAGCTAGCGTTTCTTGTCCTGTAGCTGACCTGGATAATGCCTGCGAAGGAATAGATGGGATGGCTTTTGCCAAAAAATTCCAAAAAGCAGTGCGCATTGCTGAAATAGATCCCTATCGGGCAACTACCCATAATAAAGGAATCTTTAATGGTATCGATGCTGTTGTGTTGGCAACTGGTAATGATTTTAGAGCTGTAGAGGCTTGTGGTCATGCCCATGCTGCAAATAGTGGAACCTATAGTTCTTTAAGCCATTGTGACCTGTCGGACGGTATGTTCCACTTCTGGTTGGAACTACCAATCGCTTTAGGCACCATCGGCGGTCTTACCCGCTTACACCCATTGGCTAAACTGTCACTGGAGTTGTTGGGTAACCCAACAGCTGAGCAACTTATGCAAATCATAGTATGTACAGGTTTGGCCCAAAATTTTGCGGCAGTACGGAGCCTAACTACCACGGGCATTCAAAAAGGACATATGAAAATGCATTTGCAAAATATACTTAATCATTTGGGGGCAGATGCTGACCAGCAAGAATTGGCCAGAAAACACTTTGAAAATCATACAGTTTCTTTCACAGCGGTGCGGTCGTTTTTAGATGCCCTTACCAGAGAAGGAACAAATGCAGGCTAAATAATGCCTTATGGGCCAACAATTTCATGCACGAGGTAAATTATTATTGTCAGGAGAATACCTTATTCTGGATGGAGCCATTGGAATAGGGCTACCAACCAAATTAGGGCAAAGCCTATCCGTAGAGTCAGCACCACATTTGGATAACCTGCATTGGCAAAGCTATAATGTCGATAAAAAGTTATGGTATGACTTATGGTTTGATCCTACATCTCTTACCTTTCTAAAGGGGAATGACTCGGAGGCCGGAAGACGCTTAGAACGGGTATTACGGGAAGCATCAAAATTATCAGATCAAGACTGGAAATTGAATGGCATACGCGTGCAAACACAATTGGCTTTTGATCGTTACTGGGGCCTAGGTACGAGTTCTACTTTGTTGTCCTGTGTATCACAGTGGGCCAAAGTTGATCCTTACAAGCTAGCCGAAAAAACATTTGGTGGATCAGGGTATGATCTGGCCTGTGCTAAAGCGAACGGTCCCATTATCTACCAAAGAAGAAAGAAAACAGGCCATTACATCACCTTACCGTTTTCTCCCACTTTTATGCACCATTTATGCTTTATTTACTTAGGTAAAAAACAAAATAGCCGGGAAGGTATAAAGAAGTATCGTAGCCAAGTAAATACAAGACCTATCAAGGAGATAAGCCAATTGTCTTTGGAAATAGCGTCATCCACTCAGGATTTAGATTCTTTTTGTGGCCTCCTTGCTCGCCATGAGGATATCATCGGTCGTATGCTGGGTGTACCTCGTGTTCAATCTCTTTATTTCGATGATTTCCCAGGAGTCATTAAATCTTTGGGTGCCTGGGGGGGTGACTTTGTTATGGCAGCCTCACCTTTACCATTTGGAGAAGTGGCTACGTACTTTAAGGCAAAAGGCTTCTCCGTTATATTTCCTTTCGATAAGTTGATCATTTTAGATTCAAACTAATTCCAAATTGTTGCGTTTCTTTGTATAATAATAGCGAAGAACCGGTCATTCCGGTCCTACATAAAATTGACTAAAGCATAGTTATGAGTAATCCTGTTTCAAAGAGCCCGGTTATGTTATACACCGAGCAAACGCCAAACCCTGAGTCACTCAAATTCGTGACCAACCGTATGTTGTACAAAGGCACTGCTGATTTTGGTGAGGAGGCACTGGCCAGAGAATGGTCACCATTGGCCTCTTGTCTATTTGATAAACCCTATGTGAAAGGTATTTACATCAGTAATAATTTTGTGACGGTTACTAAAGAATTCAATTATGCTTGGGAAGACATAATGCTGAAGCTCAAGGAAGATATCAAAACGTATGTTACCGAAGGGCATGAAATTATCAAAGATGGTTTCGCAGAAGCTATGGCTAAAATCGAAGAAGAGCGGGGAGCGAGCTATGATTATTCCGAAAATGAAGCTGAAATCGTCAAAAAGATTAAAGAACTACTAGAAACATATGTGAAGCCAGCGGTTGAGATGGATGGTGGAAATATTTTTTTTGACTCTTTTAGTGAAGGTACTGTTCGCCTGATTATGCAAGGGGCTTGCAGTGGTTGTCCTTCGTCGACGGTTACCCTTAAAGCCGGAATTGAAGGCATGATGAAACGAATGGTGCCTGAGGTTAAAAATGTTGAAGCGGTGATGGGATAAATACCTCCAATAAATCTCAACCAATACAATATATGGGTAGTCACAATTCAAGGCACACATCTTGATTGTCAAATACCAATAACAATTTATTTACAATCTAAAGTGCCTGATTCTTTCCTCTTTTCCACGATAAAGGCACTTTAGATATACCCTCTTAAAGGTATATTTTATGGATGATTTGCCTAGGTTATATTAAAATCATAATTTTATAATATGAAAAAACACTAAAGTGGCTTTTCATCCGTTCTAGGTGCATATTACGACGACCTTTATTGAGACCCTCACCCCATCGAGCATATTACTCTACAATAGAATAAGGCGGAGGCGGTAGAAATACCTCTATACGGGAAGGCACCATCTACGCGTGTGGATGTCCTAAATTTTCCGTATATTGCAGAAAGTTCTTAGAAAAGTAAACCATTTACTTTCAACAACGTACCTGTTTGTAGTTCTATCCAAAGGATTCGGGCTATCACCTTTTACAGGTGATGATGATTCGTCAAGATCATATGTTCTGCTTTCCCACTAAACCGAGAAGAGCTATCAGTCCCTCCTAGAATGCGTCTCTAGCCATTGTTCCATTGACCGGCTTGGTTACAATTGAATTCAGTTGTGACCCCTGAACTAAATCAAATTTGGCACACGTGTCAGGGTTAGTCCTGCACAGCTCTTAATCTTTAAACTCGATTGAAGCACATGAGACTGCTATCAACGTTACTCCTGTTTAGTTTTTGGCTAACATCAGGAGCCCAAAGCACTATTATCCCGTCCGAACGAATCAGTAAGGCACAGGAAAAAGGAAAAATATTTAATGCATACGACTTGTTTGCTCAGGCACCAGAATTACGGTCCTCAGAAATCGCTTCAGCATGTTCGGATTGTACTGTTTTACGACTGAATACCAAACAGGTGAAGGAGCTGCAAGAACAACAACCTCAGACCCTGACATTTAACCTGCCTACTACATTACGGTCCAATCTTGCAGTTGAGCTTTTGAAAACAGACGTTCTAGCTAGTGGATTCTCGGTTTATACCGCCTCCGCAGACGGACCTATTGAATTCGAAGATGTTATATTTTATCGCGGTATCGTCAAAGGAGATTCGGAATCAATGGTCGCACTAACCATTTACGGTGAGGAAGTGCGTGCACTAATAAGCACCTCGGAACTCGGTAACCTCTCCCTCGGTAAATATGGGCGAGTGGGTGAAACCTATTTGCTCGCCCCAGATAATCCTCATGAACAAGACTTTGTGTGTGCTACTGAGGACACAGGCCTAGTTTATGCAAAAGAAGACATAAGCCCGAGAGCTGACCTTCGGTCAAATGATAAGTGTGTCAATATGTACATAGAAGTGGATAATGACATCTATATCGACAAAGGTAGTACTAATGGTGTAATGCAATATGTAACAGGATTTTTCAATGAAGTCGCTACCTTATATGCTAATGAAAATATAAAGATCCAAATTTCCGAGGTTTTCATTTGGGATACTACCAGCCCATATAATGGTTCTGACTCGTATACCTTGTTACAACAGTTCCAGTCGAACCGACGTAGCTTTAATGGTGACTTAGCTCAGCTCATCTCTTATCAGGCAAGTGGTGGCATTGCTTATGTTGACGGGATATGTAGTTTTTCAGATTCATACAAATTAAGTTTTGTGAGTGTCAGTCCGTCTTATCGGTCTGTTCCTACTTATTCTTTTACCGTTATGGCTAGTGCACATGAGTTTGGTCATCTCTTTGGTTCCCAGCATACGCATGCTTGTGCGTGGAATGGTAATGGGACGGCAATTGATGGTTGCCCTGGTTATACAGAAGGAAGTTGTGCCGTACCGGCTCGCCCACGCGACGGAGGGACTATCATGTCTTATTGTCACATCACTTCTGTGGGAATCAACTTGAGTAAAGGTTTTGGTACCCAACCGGGTAATTTGATTCGTAACGCAGTAGCTTCTGCGAGTTGCTTACAAGCTTGTCCGACTCAGCCTCCGGGTGATGGAGGTGATGGTGGGGATTCAGGTGATGATAATGGTGATTCCGATAATGGTTGCGAGGAAGTTAATATGACATTGACTCTCGATTTGTTTGGGAGTGAGACGACTTGGGAATTAGAAGATAGTGATGGCGTGGTTGTCGAGTCAGGAGGACCCTATGAAGACAAACAGGAAGGAACCGTTATCAGTCGCACCTTCTGCCTTACCGATGGTTGTTACACATTCACCATTTTTGATGCTGATGAAGATGGAATTTGTTGTGGTTATGGTGACGGGTCACTCTTGTTAACCAGCACAAATGGTCAGCAAATATTGAACGCTGGACAGTTTGCAGGTTCACGCAGTACAACTTTCTGTATCGAAACAGATGATGATGATTCAGGAGACGGGGATGATGGCCTTTGTGCACCTCTTGATTTTAATCTCAATCAGCCAATAAGTTATGGCGGAACCCAAGACCGAGGTGATGTGTCTGTTATTGAGAATGGCAAAGGCATTAAAATCAACCGCAACGCTTGGAAAGCGATTGAGCTTGAATATGAGTTGACTATAAATACGGTACTTACCTTTGAGTTTAAGTCTAGTAAAATAGGTGAAATTCATGGTATTGGGTTTGATAGTGATAATCGAATATCATCTGCCCAAACTTTCCAATTATACGGTACGCAGCGTTGGGGTATTCCTAACTTCCGGAACTACCCTGGTAACGGTCAATGGGTACAGTATGAGATTCCTGTTGGTCAATTTTTACGGGGATCAGCTAATCGACTCTTCTTTGTGGCGGATCATGACATAGGTAATCCGGTTGGTGAATCTTACTTCCGGAATGTTCGCGTATTCGAAAATGGAGAATGTACCTCCGGTATCATAGATGGGTTACTAGCACCTATATCTATCGGTGGAACAAAAGAGTATAGTACGCCCAGCGTAAAAATATTCCCCAATCCCGCAGCCGATAACTTGAGCTTTGCTTTGCAGGGTATTCCCCAAGGAGAAATGCAGTTACAAATTTTTAATTTGATGGGGCAGCGTATATGGCAAAAACCAGTTCGTATTAAGGAAAATGAGCAAGTCATTCAAATTGATGTTCATGATTTACCACCAGGGTCGTATATGTTCCGTTTAGGCGAACCAGGAAGTGATTTTACAGGTAAGTTTAGTATTAATCGCTAAACAGGTAACGATACCAATCTTATACAGCAAGAGGGTAGCTCTTTTTAAAGAGCTACCCTCTTGCTGTATAAAAAGAAGAAATGATGGTTTAGCTATTGGTAATGGATATCCAGTTGGATGCATAGCTTTGGTTACACATTCGGTCACGCATGACGACTCGTACCCGTTGTGGGGGTGCTTGTCCTTTTTGTACTGCAAACCAGATGTTCTGTAGCTGTGAGGATTGACTTAGAGCACAAAATCCATAAATACGTTGGTTCTTTTCATTGTAAATGTCAACCCAGGTACGAGAAGCACTGGTGTTAAGCCCACAAGCCGGCAGGCTGGGTGCGGCTGAAAATAAGAAATTGGGATAAGCATTGTGATTGATAACAGGGATGAGATAACGAGTAAATCCATTGCCATTTTGGGTTCCAGCTAATTGAATAAAAGGGTTAGGTAGGTTTGGGGGGCATAATACGGATACCAAATCCTTCGGGCAGTCGAACATCACCTGAATAGCATCAAAAACAATAAGATCACCTGCTTGCATAACTAATTTATAACTGATGGTTTTGTAGTCGGAACCACAAGCAAAATTGCCAACTGCTGGGGTAGAAAAGTGCTGGCCGGAACCATATAGATTAGTAGGATCATCCAGACGTACGGTTCCAGCATAAGTACTTGGGCCCTGATATATTCGAGATTGGGAAATATAGCATAGCTTAGCATTATTATTAGGGCTGGATTTTACCTGATAGGTTGTTTTGAGGCCTGTAACATCAGCTCCGGGGAAACCTGGTTTCATAACAAATTTAGCCCATGTAAAATCCGACTCTTTAATGGTAGCTGTAGCCTTAATATAAAACTTCCCGCCTTGTGTCCAGGTACGAACCTTACTTGTTGGTTTGTGGGCTGAGGTATGCACCCGCCCATTTTTTAGTGGAATAGATAAAACTTCTTTACAATCTGATGTAATCAGTTTAGTATCCAGTTTTGAAGATGTTTTGTATAGGCTGAAACGTTGTGCCTGAACGCTACTGCTAATAAATAAGGCTGCCAGCAAACAATAAGTAAGTAAAGATTTCATGATGGGTACATTTAGGTTTTATAGATTATTTTACCTTAAGTGTTCCCAAGTGAAAAATTATGCCCTTCGTTTCGCAAAAATTATTATTCCAGCAGTTTCCGCTCGGCTTCTCTTACCTTTTCAAAATCAAACTGATGCAGGATGCGTTCCATTTTCTGTTTGATTTCCGGATTACATAAGTTGCCTATACTACCTTGATGTGAATGGTTGACTTCCTTATCTGGGTTAAACGCTCCAGCTTCGATCTGTTGCCCAATCTTTCGGTATGCATCCCGAAATGGTATACCTTGTAATACTTCACGATTCACGGCTTCGACACTAAATAAGTACTGGTATTTATCGTCTTCTAAAATATCCGGGTTGATATGAATATGCTGTAATGCAAAACAAGCAATTGATAAGACATCATGGGCCTCTTGAAGTGCAGGAAATAGGTACTCCTTTAGTAATTGAAAGTCGCGATGATATCCGGAAGGTAAGTTGGTGGTCAGGGTCGTTATTTGTGCTGGCAGGGCCAAAAGCTGATTCGTTTTAGCTCGGATCAACTCAAAAACGTCCGGATTTTTTTTGTGTGGCATAATACTGCTTCCAGTGGTTAGCTCATCAGGGAAGCGGATAAATCCAAAATTTTGATTGAGGTACAGTACAATATCAGTAGCCAGTTTGTTTAGGGTCTGACCGAGCCCAGCTAATGCAAAACTAAGAAAGAGTTCCGTACGGCCTCTGCCCATTTGCGCATGGACTACGTTGTAGCTCAAGTCAGCAAACCCTAATAATTGTGTGGTTTGTACCCGGTCCAGAGGAAAGGATGACCCATACCCTGCAGCCGAACCAAGTGGGTTTTGATTAATGATATTATAGGTGCAAAGTATTTGCTGCATATCATCGGTTAGGTTTTCAGCATAAGCGCCAAACCAAAGGCCAAATGATGAAGGCATGGCTACCTGCATGTGGGTATAACCGGGAAGCAGTACATCTTTATACCTATCGGATAAATGCTGAAGCTGGTTAAAGAGAGCTTGTATTTCCTCACCCAGTGCGGTCAGATGGTGGCGAAAATAGAGCCTCAAGTCAACTAGTACCTGATCATTTCGAGAGCGGCCACTATGTATCTTCTTACCCATATCCCCTAAACGTTGGGTAAGCATAAATTCGATTTGGGAATGCACATCCTCCATACCAGCCTCGATCACAAACCCACCATCAATAGTCGTAGAATATATGTGTTGGAGTGCTGACCTCAACTGCACTTCCTCTTTGGGGTCCAACAAACCAACCTTGGCCAACATTCGAATGTGCGCGAGTGATCCTAACACATCAAAGGGGGCTAGTTCCAGATCGAATATTAAGTCGCGTCCTACGGTGAATTGCTCAATATCTTTAAGAACATCCGTTCCCTTTTGCCATAGTTTCATGCATAATTAGTTTAGGATATCCACTGGGGTACCCGGGTGAGTAATGATATATATACGGAGATGCCTTCCCGAATTTCCGATAGCGTAATATACTCATCCGCAGTATGGGAGCGGGCTGAGTCACCAGGACCCATCTTTAAACTGGGGTAGGGCATCAGAGCCTGATCAGATAGTGTGGGTGATCCATACATGGATAGGCCCATGTCCAGTCCTGTTTTTACTAAGGGATGATCTTGGGGAATACTACTCGAGTTTAACCGAAATGATCGGGGGGTAAGCTGGCTTTTGACTTTTGCTTGCAATAACTCATATACTTCCTGATTAGCGTATCGCTCATTGGTTCTGACATCAATAACAAAAGTACACCGATCCGGAACGACGTTGTGCTGATATCCCGCATGGATTTGCGTAACGGTAGCTTGGGTTGGTCCGAGTAAGGTGCTTGTCAGATCAAAAGAAAAAGATTTAATGGTTTGGATATCGTTCAATGCGATATACAAAGCATTGACGCCCTCATTGCGGGCTGCATGACCAGCTTTACCTTGTGCTTCCCCATCAATAACCATCAGTCCTTTTTCAGCAATAGCCATCTGCATTTTTGTAGGTTCACCCACAATTGCGGCATCGATACGTCCCAAGTGTTCAAGGACCGATGCAATACCATTTTTACCACTAATTTCCTCTTCAGCCGATCCTACCCATACCAAGTTTACAGGCAAATCATGCTTATTATGCAGGTACAAATAAGATACCAACAGACTGACTAGTGAAGCACCCGCATCGTTACTCCCCAGCCCGTACAATAAATCCCCTTCGCAGGTTGGTTGAAAAGGTGAGCGCTCCCACCCTTTAGCGGGCTTGACGGTATCGTGATGCGAATTAAGTAGAACAGTGGGCTTGACAGGGTCAGGGTTATCTGATTGTAGAATCAAGTTGTTACCAACCCTTTTGGGGTATTGGTTATGCTTTCGCAAAAAAGTGATCAGCACATCTGCTGTTTTGTCTTCTTCTTTGGATAAAGAGGGTGTTGCAATGAGCAACTTTAACAGCTCAATAGCTTCTTGGGTATATTGTTCGATGGTCATAATGTAAGTAGTGTCCCTGCCTGAATTCCTATTGCATGTTGATCACTGATCATAATTTGCTTTATGCCGGAACGTAATGCACGGTAGGCGTTATCTAATTTGGGAATCATCCCACTGTGAATATTACCTGCTGCCTTTAAGTTCTGGTATTGCCCGTAAGATAGTACAGGGATAACACTGTCATCTTGTTCCGGATCGGATAATACACCGGGCTTTTCAAAGCAAAATTGTAAACTAACCGCTTTAATTGGGGCAAATGATGCTGCGATAGTTGCTGCAATCGTATCTGCGTTGGTATTGAGCAATTGCCCCTGCTTATCGTGGGTGATGGCACAGAAAACAGGTGTAAAGCCAGCCACCAAAAGGCTGGAGATGCCTTGTGTATCTACCGAATCAATATCGCCTGCAAAACCATAATCGATTATGGTACCTCGTCTTTTATGAGCAAGGATGCTATTGCCATCGGCACCACTCAGACCAATTGCATTACAACCCGCCGCCTGAAGGGAAGCGACCAATGTTTTATTATACAGGCCGGCATAGACCATCGTAACCACTTCAAGCGTTTCCCTATCTGTAATACGTCGCCCTTCATGCATATTAGGCCGACTACCCAACGCTTGCGCAATACGACTGGCCTTTCGCCCACCACCGGGAACAAGAATTTTAGGACCAGGCCAGGCAGCAAATTTCTGGACTACCGACTGGGTGATTTCTGGTTGTTCGAGTACCTGCCCACCAACCTTAAGTACGAATAGTGTGTTTTCCATTACAAAAGATCATTTAGGAGGGATTGAATGACAGCCTGTGCAGCCCACTGCCGATTATTGGCCTGCTCTATCACTAATGAGGCAGAACTGTCAATTACTTGGTCCGCAACAACAACATTGCGTCGTACCGGTAGGCAGTGCATAAAGTAGGCGTTTTGGGTTAGTGCCATTTTTTCAGGGGTAACCATCCACTCGCTTCCTTTTGTGAGAACCTTTCCATAGTCTGCATACGATGACCAACTCTTAGTATAAATGAAGTCCGCTTCCGCAAAAGCTTTTTTCTGGTCGTACTCGACGGGCGTAGCACCAATAAATTCTGGGGCTAATTCATATCCCGGTGGATGCGTGACAACCAGATCCACGGCAGCAGCTTGCATCCACTCCACAAACGAGTTGGCTACGGCTTGAGGAAGGGCTTTGGGGTGTGGTGCCCAACTCAAAACCACCTTGGGTCGTTCTGTTTTTTGAAAATGCCTGATAGTCATTAAATCGGTAAGTGACTGCAAAGGGTGCCGAATAGCAGATTCCAGACTAATAACAGGTACGGAAGCATAGGTCATCAGCTTATGCAAAATACGGTCTTGATAATCTGCTTCCCTATCCGTCAGGGAAGGAAAAGTACGTACACCAATCAGATCAGCATATTGACTGATAACGGCTGCTGCTTCCTTAATGTGCTCTGCTTTGTCAGAATTCATTATAACCTCATCCTCGAATTCTAGCTTCCAGCCCTGGCCAGCGTTCATGGTAATTACCGACATGCCAAGCCTATGGCCAGCTACTTCTGTACTCAGGCGTGTTCGAAGGCTAGGGTTAAAAAAAAGCAGAATTAGGGTCTTATGTTGACCCATGTTTTTGTTGTGGTTTGGATTGGCTTTTGCCGCAAAGGCCAGATCAACTAATTTGGTCAGATCATCTACGTCATGTACACTTGTGAAATGCTTCATAAAACAGATTCGTTATTTGCGGTTTCTTGAATAGCTTCAGAAAATGTTTGACAAAAAGAACGGACTTCATTTTCAGAAACAGTCAGAGCAGGGAGTAGCCGAATGGTTTCCGGAATAGACGACGAACCCGTAAACACATGATGTTGCAGCAGGAGTTTTTTACGAAAGTGGGCAACATGGTATGGCAAATCTAGTCCTAACATCAACCCGAGACCTCGTAATTCGACAATACCAGGTAATGCCTTGAGTTCATGCTGTATGATCTGGCCCATGCGGTAAGCATTGGCCATTACGTTTTCTTGCTTGATAATATCGAGTACCGCAATTCCCGCAGCACATGCTAAATGATTACCACCAAAAGTCGTTCCCAAAAGGCCATAAGTGGATTCAAACTGGGGAGATAGCAATATACCTCCAATGGGGAAACCATTACCCATCCCTTTAGCCATGCTAATGATGTCGGGCTCCAGGCCTTCGATATGCTGAAACGCAAAGAACTTTCCGGTACGGCCATATCCACTTTGAATCTCATCTAAAATGAGAATCGTTCCGTGTTGTCGACAAGCTTTCTGAATGGCTCGTAATACATCAGCATCCGGCTGATAAATACCTCCAATCCCCTGTAATCCTTCTATAATAACGGCACATACATCGCCTGTTTTCAAACTGTTGATTACCGTTTCCACCTGATTCCACTTGTGGAACTCAACTGGGAACTGACGATTTATCGGCGACTTGATTTTCTCGCTGGATGTCACATTAACGGCTGCAGAAGTACGACCATGAAAAGCCCGTTCGAAAGCAATAATTTTAGTTCGTCCATTGTGAAAAGAAGCCATTTTCAAGGCATTCTCATTGGCTTCAGCCCCCGAATTGCATAAGAATAATTGGTGCGAATGGAGCCCGCTTAACTGTGCTAACTTTTCTGCGAGTTCATGCTGAAGGGCGTTTTGAACCGAGTTGGAGTAAAACCCCATCTTATGTATCTGATCGGTTATC
>JABSSK010000150.1:0-3009 GCA_013214265.1 Saprospiraceae bacterium
ATACAACAGATCTATTCCTTCCCAAGACGATGTATTTATGCGTGGTAAGGAAGGCGCTACAGAAAGAGTAGGATGCTGGATTGGTGAAACTGTGAAAGTACGCTATAATTAATCAGGTAAGACGTATATTGAACATCGTTAATATATTCAATGTATTCAGGTATTCAATATATATGACCTGATGCTGAATGATAATAGCTAAAAGAGCTTTCTGGGTTTTAGGGTCCGGTGAGCTCTTTTTATTTTTAGGCTGTAAATAATTGATAGCTATGAAAACCAGAGCGCATATCCTTCTTTTGCTTTCTTCTGTATTTCTAGTCATGTGTTCCCCTAAAACAGGGCTTGAGCTTACGTCTGCTACAGAGAAACCAACGGCTTCCGTTGATCCCACCCCGCCCATAGCGGTAGGTCCTTGTGCAACCTTCAACGACGTACCCAACAAACAGCAGGTCATGGAGAACTATGTACTCTACCGCGATTTTCTGAAAGCAGGGGAATGGAACCGGTCGTATGAGCTTTGGAAAAAAGTAGTTGAAGCAGCCCCAGCTGCTGATGGTAAACGAAATACGGTACTTACGGATGGTATTCGGTTTTATGAACATTTTGGTAGTCAAGTGACGTCAGCGTCGGCCAAAAAAGCATATGTAGATAGTATCTTTGCATTATACGATCAGTTGGACCAATGTTATCCTGAGGGTGGGTATATTCCTGCCAGAAAGGCCTTTGACTTGTATTATGAGTATCCTGATCGAGCCAGCCGTCAAGAAATATATGCCCTATTTAAAGAAGCTCTTGATAAAGGCGACTTGGAAACACCTGATTTTGCCCTTAATCCATTCTCGGCCCTTCTAGTTGAAATGTACAGGGAGAATACCATAGATGTTGGTGAGGCACAGGAATATCAGCAAAAAGTCAGAACTATTCTGGCTAATGGATTGGAGAATTGTGAAGGGACAAATTGCGAACGTTGGAAAACGATTGAAGGCTATGCTCCTAAAAGATTGGAGTTTTTCGAAACCATTAAAGGGTTTTATGATTGTACCTATTATGCCGATAAATATTTTCAGGAGTTCTTGGATAACCCGGAAGATTGTGATGTGATTCAAACGGTCTTTTCCCGACTCAGATGGGGTGGATGCCTAGAAGATGATCCTCGTTTTCAGGAATTACTAGCAGCAGCTAATGCCAGCTGCCGCAGTAATGAAAAAGGAACTATTGGCCTGGCCTATGCGTGCCTACGGAATGCAGATTATACCTGTGCAGTGGATAAATTTAAAGAAGCTATCTCGGAAACAGATGATAACCAACGAAAAGGCGAGTTCCTCTTGATCATTGCTAAAATATATAATGCCCATCTCCAAAATTTCTCTCAAGCACGGACTTATGCTTTACAAGCAGCGGAATTACGCCCTGATTGGGGCGAACCCTATATATTGATTGGTCGGTTGTATGCTTCTAGTGGTCCGCTCTGTGGACCAGGTCGGGGTTGGGATAGCCAGATCGTTGTTTGGCCGGCCATTGATATGTGGCAAAAAGCGAAGCAAGTGGACCCGTCAGTCGCAGCGGAGGCTAATAAATGGATTCGTCAGTATACGCAGTATATGCCCAAACGGGAAGATGTTTTTATTCGTAACTTAAAAGTGGGTGATCGTTTCTCTGTTGGATGTTGGATCCAAAGGTCAACAGTTATTCGTACCGCAAACTAATTGTAACTGAGGTATAAACCCATTTCATTTACGCTTCCATTTTATAAAAGGTACTATGAAGGAAACAGACAGTGCACGTTATTTTCGATTTCTTAAGCGACTTGCTGTTTTTTTGGTTCCAGCAGGTGCCATAGCTTTTACCTTAAATGCCGTATGGGAAGGTGGTCCAGATATATACCGATTGTTAGGGATGGCTGCCCTCACAGCTTGCGTTTTTGCATCGTTGACTACCCATCGGCGAGAAAAAACGAAAGAGTAAAGAACTTTATTCTTGTACTTTTGACCCAAAGCTTAAGTCACCAGCATCACCCAGACCTGGCACGATATACGATTTTGCCGTGAGTTCATCATCAATTGCACCAACCCACAATTGCACTTCAGGGCACATTCTACGTACATGTTCTACACCTTGAGTGGATGCAATAACCGTTGCAAAGTGCACTTCTTTTGGCTGGCCATATTCTAGCAAGGCTTTGTAGGCTAATACGATTGACGCTCCAGTCGCAATCATAGGATCGCTGATGATCAGTACAGTGTCCTCTAAATTAGGGCAAGAGATATATTCAATATTTATATCAAAACTTCCATCCTTGTGGTGTTTACGGTATGCTGAAACAAATGCATTACCAGCATGGTCAATCATATGGAGGAATCCATTGTGTAAGGCGAGTCCCGCTCGGAGAATGGTTCCTAATACAATTTTATCGGATGGAACCCGAGTCATTGCAGTACCTAACGGGGTTTCAGTTTCGATGGGCAGATAGGTAAGCTGTTGACTAATTTCGTAGGCCATGATAGCACCAACACGTTCCATGTTTTTGCGGAAGCGCAGGGAGTCAGTTTGAATATGCTTATCACGTAACTGCGATAAATAAAGATTAAGAATGGAGTTCTTGCCGCCTAATTGATGAACCATAAGTCGTAAGTAGGTGTATTCCAAATGTAACAAAAAACCCTTTTTTGCGTGCAATTTCAATAACGAAGTATAAGCACTCACTCAATTTTGTATGTTACAGTCAAAGCTTTTGATCCTTGGTAGCTTCTGCTAAAAATTGCCGATATGTATCTTTCATATGCTTCCAACCTGTTTCTGAGTAGAAGGACGAGTTATGCCAAATGGAAACTAAAGGAATGTTCAGGTCAATACACTGTTTGATCAGTTTACTCAAATACGACAGGGTTTCATCAGGAGAAAGATGAAGATAATGGTTAAGGGTTACATCCATGACCTGGAAAGGTGTGATTTGCAGTGTAGTGGTAGTTTCACGGCTTAAATCATACCAAGGGAAAGTGCCACTGAAGG
>JABSSK010000150.1:3019-10652 GCA_013214265.1 Saprospiraceae bacterium
GAAGCCCTGTATCCTGGCTGATCAGCATATCCCATGGTGAAATCGTGTACAATGTCATGTTGAATTAGGGATTGGTACGTTGTTGGGAATCGGAGTTTGAGGTAATGCTGACGGCTCATAGACGGGTAAGTGCCTGATAATTCATAAAACTGATTGATTTCTGACCGGAGCAAACCGATATCCCTGTTTGACTGATAAGATGGATGCAAACCGCACCGAAACGATGTATTCACTTTTTTAAAAAGATGAATCATAGCAGATCGCTTGGGAGATATATTTCTGTCCCATTTGCTTCTTTTTCCGATTAACCAGAAAAAGATGGGTTCAATCTGATGTGTCTGGTGCAAATCAGCCAGCCATTCAAATGTTTGATAGGGGTCATTTTTTAGGCCCAGAAGGACCCTGCTTCTATCTAAAAAAGTGTTCCAGTTCCAAGTAAAAGCATCTTTTGATAAGCCCGCCAACTTTAGCCAAAATGGGCGTTGATGGAAGGCCCAGGCTATGTCAATGTCATAAGTAGGTAAGAATTGATATTGTATAGGCGATTTAGGTAAAACATATCCCATTGCTAAGACCTTTTTCCTGATATCTAACAGCCACTCATTGACCAGAGGACGATGCAGGAAATGATGGCGGTAAGCGAAACTGGTTGTTGCTGCAAACCTTTCGTGTTGATCCTGCATGAAAGGCAGATATTCCTCATAGCGTGAAAGTAAATAAAACAAACCGGCAGGTAGGTCAAAATTAAAGCTGTACTGAGTCGATTTAAAAGGGAAAATTTGAATACCTTGATTTGTTACATGAACAACTGGTTCAAAGGGTGTTATACGTAGAGATGATAAGAATCCACTGAGGGGAAATGACAGGTCAGCTTGTGCGGAAAATGTAGGACTATAGTTAATTGTCAGAATATCATACCCGTCCGAAAAAGAGGGCTTTTTCAGAAATCGTACAGTAGAAATCCCAAGCCCCTGATTACAGATGATATCAAAAGCATAGCGCACCCTTGGCGTAAGGGTGGATACATAAATATGAATCTCTTTGACCATTTGCTTTTTTTGGGAATACTCCGACAAATCTATGTTGTTTTTAAATTAAGCCTGTTTTTTATCCTGTAATTGTGTTAAATTTAAAAAAGGCCTATGGTTAGTTTAAAAGATGCGGTCAATTCTCGTGAACTCAAAGTGCCTATCGACTGTACATTAATATATAACAGCAAGTTTTTAACGCTTTGGGCGATTTCTGAATTTTTCAAATGATTGTTTATGCACAAGCATTTTCGTCTTCTATTTTGGTTGATGTTCCTTGGGATCTCTTTTTCCCTTAAGGCACAGCAAACCATTGACCTTGGGAAAAATAACTACGATGAAAAGAAAGGTATAATTTACGATAAAGAAACTACGGTAAATTTTAAGCTTCATACCAATGGTGCAGCGGTAGGTATGCATTTCGGAACATTGCAAACGTTTTATAAAACCCGCTATTGGCATATTGAAATTGGGGAAGTTAAGCATCCTAAAGAGACAAGACAAAGCCGCAACCTTAACACAGGTAGTTTTGGTGGTAGCTTTCGGTCGTATATTTTCGGGAAACAAAACAACTTCTTCGTAATCAGAGGAGGGATAGGTGGGAAACAGTATCTGTCAGAAAAAGCAAGGCGTAAAGGTGTCGCAGTGGGATATAGCTATGAAGTGGGACCTTCTATTGGAGTACTTAAACCCTATTATTTAGTGCTTCGTTATGTCTCGGAAGATTTTGGACAGCCCAATTATCGTAGTGAGCGTTATTCTCAGGAAAATGCCAATCGTTTTTTGGATAACACCAGCATATTTGGGGCAGACAGTTTCACCAAAGGCATTGGGGATATCTCTTTAATGCCAGGCCTTCATGGAAAATTTTCCATGCATTTCGATGCTGGAGCTTTCGACGAAGTGGTGAAAGCAGTAGAAGCAGGAATTATGTTAGACTTTTATTTTAAAGATGTCCCTATTATGGTGGAGTCTCCGGTTATCGAGAACTCTGATAATCGAACATTCTTCCTTAATCTTTTTGTAGCTTTGCAGCTCGGGAAGCGTACGTAGTACACATATGTTGACTGGCAAATTACAAACAATTTTTACCGGCTAAGTGTCTTGTTTACAGGTATACCTTTAGGTTACCTTTTAAAAGTCATGCATCATGATTGAATTACCTATTGTTGATAAAAAGGAGGGTAGGCAAAGGAAACCGGACTGGTTAAGGGTCAAGCTACCTATTGGACCGGAATATAAAAAGGTTAGAAAGCTGGTAGATGAGTACAAACTGCATACCATCTGTCAAAGTGGTAATTGCCCCAATATGGGTGAATGCTGGGGTGCAGGGACAGCCACTTTTATGATCCTTGGAAATACTTGTACCCGATCGTGTTCTTTCTGTGCAGTGAAAACAGGAAGGCCACCTGAGTATGATGAAGATGAGCCACGGCGTGTAGCTGAAGCTATCGACTTGATGGGCGTAAAACATGCAGTTATAACTTCTGTTAATCGTGACGAGCGAAAAGACCGTGGAGCGGAAATATGGTATGAAACAGTTCGTGCGGTTAAAGATAGGACGCCAGAGGTGACGATAGAAACCCTTATACCTGACGTTCGGGCAACCTGGACGGCACTAGAACGAATGATTAGCGGTGGTCAGGAAGTTGTGTCACATAACATGGAAACCGTTGAAGCATTATACCGAAAAGTACGTCCTCAAGCCAAGTATAAAAGAAGCCTAGAGCAAATCCAAAGAACAAAAGACTTTGGCAAAAGAACCAAATCCGGTATTATGGTAGGTTTGGGAGAAACGGACGATCAAGTTTTTCAAATCATGGATGATTTATTAGAGCATGGTTGTGACGTGCTCACCATCGGTCAGTACCTCCAACCCACAAAAATGCATCTAGAGGTAGCGGCTTTTGTCCATCCGGATACATTCGCGAAGTATCAGGAAGTTGGCCTCAAAAAAGGTTTTGACTTCGTGGAAAGTGGTCCACTCGTTCGATCTTCTTATCATGCTGAGCGTCACTTGTAAAAATAAATGGAGTAAGTCAATCGGCTTACTCCATTTACTTTTTGAATCCAATCGCTAGTCGCATTTTATTGTGGATAGCTGTATTTTCATAGATTCCCGCAAATAACTCGGCTCCCGGGCCGTAAGCAAAAACAGGAATTAATGCGGCAGTATGGTAATCAGAGGTAAAGCCAGGCTCGATTTTTTCCATAGTTGAGCCTGGGTTAATAGCGAAACCTCCAGTTTCATGGTCAGCAGTAACAATTACTAAAGTCTCTCTGTCCTTCTGAGCAAAATCAAGGGCATCGCCTATGACTTTATCAAAATCCAGCACTTCTGTAATGATATAGTCAGAATCATTAGCATGCCCACCCCAATCAATTTGTGCACCCTCGACCATTAGGAAAAAACCTTTGTTTTCAGCGTCATGGGTATCTAAAAAAGACATAGCTAATGCACTAGCTGGTTGCAAGTAGTCCCGGCCTTGACGAACTGGAAGTGGGTCATTGTCGGCGGTCAGATAGCCAAAGTTCTTTGTATAATCTACGTCGAGATCTATTAATTTTTGTTGGAAATAATCGGACATGATATACCCTTTAGCTTCGAGCTCGGTATATATGTTGCGGTCATCAGTTTCTCGGCGGTCAAAATATTTCTTACCACCACCAATGAATAGATCAATCTCAGTATCCAGAAAATCAGCTGCAATTTCTTCGTAATAACTTCTTTTTGAAGCATGCGCTATGAAAGAGGCAGGTGTAGCATGAACAATAGTGGACGTGGCGACCAGACCTGTGGCTAGGCCTTTGCTCTCAGCTTCTTCCAGGATAGTCTGTACAGCTAAGCTATCCGAATCTACAGCAATGGCACCGTTATACGTTTTTATTCCACAAGCAAAAGCTGTAGCTCCTGCTGCTGAGTCGGTGACGAGATTATCGGAAGAGTAGGATTTATGCAGCCCAATAACGGGGAATCGTTCCAACTCAAGCTGATTGTTGTAACTATACAAGCCAGCTGTAATTTGGGTTAGTCCCATACCGTCTCCAATTAGCAGAATTATATTTTTAGCCTTACGGTTTGGTTGTAAGTTATGGGAAGGAGAAGGGCTTACGTCAGGCGTAATGCAACTTCCCAATATTAGGGCTAGAAGTAAGCTACATGCCGTATTTCTGAACATAGTAAGTTGGTTTTCAACGGTTACCTTGGCTTATTTAATTACAAACGGGATGCTAAAGTATACTGTTGGCCTGGGTGCACTTTGATAATGCCCCTGCATTCCAACTCCAGTAGAACCCCCATTAATTTACTAGGATGAACAACTCCAATATAGGTCAACTGATCCACGGTAGATGTGCCCATTTCTTGAAGTAAATTTACGACAATTTTCTCTTCTTCACTGAGTTCAGGGAACAAGGTTTGTTGCATACGTTTATCTTGGCTGCCTTTACCCCATCCGAGTATATATTCTAGATCTTTTGCACTTTCGTAGAGGTTGGCACGATGCGATTTTATCAGTAGGTGACATCCCTTTGATTTGGCTTCACCTAACCGCCCGGGGACGGCAAACACATCTTTTCCGTATCCATTGGCAAGATTGGCCGTAATGATAGATCCTCCCTTTTCACCTGTTTCAACAACGATGAGCGCATCACAAATACCAGCTACAATTCTATTCCTCATAGGGAAATATTTCTTTTCCGGATATACAAAAGGTGGATACTCACTGATCAGCCCACCTGCTGTGAGCATTTTTTGGGATACCGCTTTATGTGATTGTGGATAAAGGTACGAATGGCCGTGGGCCATAACACCAAGTGTAGAGAGGCCCTTATCCAAAGCTGTGCGGTGGGCACAAATATCAATACCATAAGCCAAACCACTCACAATTAAAGGTGAATAAGGCACTAGTTCTTGAATGAGTTCTGTGCAAATACGAAGACCGTAGGGTGTAGGCCTGCGTGTTCCAATTATAGATATTATACGTGTGGTGTGAAGGTCAGCATTACCCTGAACGAAGAGCGCAGCTGGGCTATCGGTGTAGGCGCGTAATCGCTTGGGGTATGATGCTTCAGTAAAGAATATTAAACGAATTTTCTTATCCGTCATGTGCTGAATCGTTTCAGCAGCGCGGTGCAATAGGTCACCATCCAATAAGTTTTTTGTAATCTGAGGTCCAATACCTGGTACACCTAGGAGCTGTTCTGCAGAAGCTTCAAAAACAGCTTGGGCATTACCAAAATGCCGGATCAGCAATTTAGTTGTTTGAGCACCCACAAGAGGCGTAGAGACCAATGCGAGTTGGTAGGTCTTTTGTGTCATAGCCAATTTTTGTTGGGTGTTTTTCCAGTTGAAGAGCGCAAGCATCTCCAAGGTTTAGGATCTTGATCATACCTTATCGTTACTAAGGCAGTAAATTTTATTGAAAAATCAGGACCTAAGCTTCTTTTTTATGCGCGAAGCATGTTTAATTTAAAGGAACTATTGGTTTATTGCAAAGTATAGCATATGAGCGAACAAAAGAATTCATTCCTTCCTCGATTAGAGATGATCATCATTGGTATATTCCTGCTTAGTTTTATGGTTTGGTCTGTAAGTAAATGTACCAGAACTAGAAATGAAATTTTACAGGATGTTGGCGAAACGGAACAGATTCTACAACAAGCAACTGCGGATAGCCTCGCTAGGATTAAAGCAAGAAAAGACAGCCTGAATAAAGCGCGGAAAGAACAACTTAAACGCAAGCAAAATAATCGTTATACCCCATTATTTGTTACAATTGATGACCTCAACGTTCGTACCGATCCAGATTTAAAGGCAGATGTTGTTGATCAGTTAACCTTGTTCGAGGAAGTTGAGTTCTTAAATGAATGGACCGATTTTACTACTGAAGTGAATCTGGGTAAAGCGGTAGCTAATGAGCCTTGGATTAAAGTACGCACTCCGAAAGGCCACGAAGGGTGGGTATACGGAGCCGGTGTGCATTATTACAAGCAAAAGAATCCTGGAGTGTATTAATGGGATTCATGCTCGACGTTTGGTTGTGCATGAAGTGCACATTCTTTTATTTATGATTACGCCATTTCCAGCAAATTAAAAAGCCTCCAGAGAGAGGAGGCTTTTTAATTGTTTAAATACTTGCTGCGACTTTTTTAGCCATTGGAAGCTTTGTGAGGGCCTGGTCTAAATCACGTATCAGGTCATCGGCGTCTTCAACGCCCACGCTTAAACGTATTAGTGAATCGGATAAACCTACTTTCAGTCGCTCTTCTCTTGGGATACTCGCATGCGTCATACTTGCGGGATGACCAATAAGGGATTCCACTCCACCCAGTGATTCAGCGAGGGTAAATAAAGAGGTGTTGGCCAAAACATGCGTCGCGTAGTCCAGTGTATTTTGATGCAAATCAAAAGATACCATCCCGCCGAAGTAACGCATCTGGCGAGATGCTAGCTCATACTGGGGGTGGTGTGACAGCCCTGGGTAATATACTGTATTGACTTTGGGATGTTCGTCCAAAAACTGAGCTACTTTCATTGCATTTTGGCAGGAGCGCTCAACCCTTAGATGAAGTGTTTTAATTCCTCGCAGCAACAAGAAGCAATCTTGAGGGCCAGGTATCGCTCCGACTGCGTTTTGCGTAAAGCGTAGCTGTTCTTCAATAGATGGATCGTTTACAATCACTGCCCCATGAACGACATCAGAATGTCCACCTAGATATTTTGTGGCGGAGTGTAGAACAATATCAGCACCCATTGTGATAGGCTGTTGTAAAAAAGGCGAAGCAAACGTATTATCTACGCAAGTAGTTATATTATGCTTTTTAGCCAATAGGCAAATAGCTTCGATATCTACAACGTTGAGCATAGGATTGGTTGGGGTTTCAATCCAGATCAGTTTGGTGTTTTTATTTATTTATGGATGGATATCCTCTGGATCATTCATACTCACAAAGTGGGAGACGATACCATAACGTCCGTGCACTTTGGTGAGTTGTCGGTAAGAACCTCCATAGAGATCATTAACAGATATCACCTCATCACCAGGGTTTAGTAAACGGATTACGGCATCCATTGCGGCCATTCCACTGGCAAAACATACACAAGCTAATCCTTTTTCTAGTGCAGCCAAGTTATTTTCCAAGACTGTTCGGGTAGGATTTTGTGTACGTGCATATTCATAACCTTGGTGTACGCCGGGCGATGATTGGGCATAGGTAGATGTTTGGTAAATAGGTGTCATCACTGCGCCAGTACTTGGATCAGGATGAACACCGGCATGGATACATTTGGTGCCGAATTTCATAGGTGATTCTATTTGAAAATCAAGGATGAACAGCGACGGACAGCCTTGATTATTGTTTAGTGATTCATTTATTTACGGTGAATAGCGTTTTTTGCTGCAGCAATGATATCAGAAACCCCTAAGCCGTATTTATTCATTAGGTCAACGGGCTTGCCACTTTCGCCAAAAGAGTCGTTGACGCCTACAAATTCCAAAGGCACAGGTTGGTTTTGGCTGGCAAGTTGAGCAATGCTTCCACCCAGGCCACCGGCAATCTGATGTTCTTCAGCAGTTACGCCACAACCGGTTTTAGCCAGCGAA
>JABSSK010000151.1 GCA_013214265.1 Saprospiraceae bacterium
TTAAGTCGAACCCCCGCTTCGGTAATCGTACCCCGAGGGGCTTCAATCAGATCTTTTGCTGTAACAACCCGCTCAGAAAGGGATCTGGAAATTTGATTCGCACGTGGCATGTGGGTATTAAAAACATCCATGGCAATCGGGACCAAAGCGGGATGCGCCACCCACGTTCCATCGTGCCCTGCTTGTACCTCTCTGGTTTTATCAGCCCTTACTTTATCCAGTGCTTTTTGGTTGGCTTCCGGATCATTTTTAATAGGGATCTGTGCCGCCATTCCCCCCATGGCATGCACACCTCGGCGGTGACAGGTTTGTATAACTTTGTGGGTATAGGCCTGCATAAAAGGAACCGTCATAGTGATCTCCCCCCGATCAGGCATCATATACCCTTCCTGATTTCGAAATCGCTTTATAAAAGAGAAAATATAGTCCCAGCGACCACAGTTCAGGCCTGCCGAATGATCCTTGAGCTCATACAGTATTTCATCTAATTGAAATGAGGCGAGAATAGTCTCAATTAATACGGTCGCTTTGATTGTACCTTGTGGAATCCCTAAGTAGTCCTGTGCAAATACGAATACATCATTCCACAGGCGGGCTTCTTTTCGATCTTCGAGCTTGGGCAAATAGAAATAAGGGCCTGAGCCCCGGGCCAATAATTCTTTGGCGTTGTGAAAGAAGTATAAGCCAAAATCAAATAACCCACCACTGACCGGAACGTTATCCACCATAAAATGTTTTTCTTCCAAATGCCAGCCTCGAGGCCTAACCATGAGGGTAGCTGTTTTTTTATGCAAAGCGTATACTTTTCCTGTTTGTGGATGCACAAACTCAATCGTACGCCGGATAGCATCAAACAAATTTACCTGGCCCTCAAGGTTGTTGCTCCAGTTTGGGCTGTTGCTATCCTCAAAGTCGGCCATAAATACTTTTGCCCCAGAGTTAAGGGCATTGATGATCATTTTTCGGTCTACTGGCCCTGTTATTTCCACTCGGCGGTCAAGTAAATCTGGGGGCAGGGGTGCAACTTTCCAGTTACTATCCCGAATGGTTTGGGTTTCGGGCAGGAAATCAGGCTGCCACCCTTGATCGAGTTCTGCCTGGCGCTTTCGGCGGTCAGCTAGCAATTGATGCCTACGGTCATTAAAATGGTGATGGAGGGCTGAGATAAATGTAATCGCTTCCGTGGTCAGTATACTTTGAAAAGAATGCCTTGAGGCACCCGTAATTTGTACACGATCAACCTGCGGGTAAAAAGTAGTGGATGTTTGCATGGTTTGGTTTGTATTTGGGTACCGTACAAATTTGCGCAAAAAATACGTTTAGCGGAAATTCCTCTAATTATTTTTTTTCCGCAAAATTTCGTTTTTTACACTATCCAAACAGAAAACGACTTTTAGGAGTCGTTCTAGCGAAGGGTTGCTGGTACATCAGATCAGCAGGATAGCGTAAAGGGTTGAAATGAACATGATATGATTTCTGAACACGACTTAATCAAGATGGTATTTGGTTTTAAGATCAAGTACTTACGTCAGCAAAAGCGCTTATCGTACAAGCAATTATCAGAAAGTACGGGGTTATCGACCTCCTATTTGCATGATATTGAGAAGGGCAGAAAGTACCCCAAAGTGGATAAAATCACAGCATTAGGGGATTCACTGGGCGTTTCTTATGATTTTTTGGTGTCCATGCAGGCTTCCAAAAAACTACAACCGATCGTGGATTTGTTTACTTCGGACTTTATGAAGCAATTCCCATTGGATTTATTTGGTATCAGTCCAGAAAAGTTATTCGAGTTATTTAGTACAGCCCCTGACAAGCTCAATGCTTTTATTCGAACTATTTTCAAGGTAACCCGTAGTTATCAGTTTCAGCAAGAGAGCATATACGAGGCAGCTCTGCGTTCGTATCAAGATATGTTTGACAATTATTTTCCCGAACTAGAGAAGGCAGTAAAAACATTTAAAGATCAGGCTGGATTACCTCGGCGCGGCCCTTACAGAACCAGCCAACTCCAGCAAATATTGCGGGATCAGTTTGGAATCACCACAGATCGTCAACGGTTGGCTACCGAGCCACAGCTCCAAAAAAGGCGCTCTGTATTTGTTCCGTCTCAACGCACATTATACTTAAATGAAGGGCTAAAGCCAGCGCAGGAGCACTTCCTTTTGGGTCGAGAGATCGGTTTTCAATACTTACAACTTTCACCACGTCCGCTATTAACGCGAATGGTCGATTCCAAGGAATTCGATGTATGGCTGAACAACTTTAAGGCTTCCTATTTTTCTGTTGCCTTATTGATGGATGAGGATCATTTGTGTCAAGATTTCAGTACTTTTTTAAAGAACCCGGAATGGGATCCAACTTCTTTACTGGCTTTACTGGACCAGTATCAAGTAACGCCGGAAATGCTATTACAAAGGCTAACCAATATTTTACCACACCACTTACAGCTTTCCGATTTATTTTTTATCCGACTATCATCAAACGCTGATTTGGAAAATATCCGCATGACAAAAGATCTACATTTATCGCAGCTGCACAGCCCTTATGCCAACGAATCGAATGAGCACTACTGCCGCCGGTGGGTATCGGCCACAATCCTAGCTGATTTAGGGTCTATCAGGAGCGATAGGCCCATCGCCCAGGCCCAGATTTCCCAATATCATAATTCTGACAAATCGTACGTGTGTCTTTCTTTTGCTAATTCAACCAATTTATCGGTAAGTGTAACACTTGGTATTTTGATCAATGACGATGCTCGCCGTCTGATCCGTTTCATTGCTGACCCCCAGTTACGGCGCAAGACTGTGCACACCACATGTGAGAGATGTTCCATCCCCGATTGTCAGGAGCGAGCGAGTCCACCCTCTATTTGGCAAAAGAATGAAGAAAAGAGACAGGAAAAATTGGCTTTAGACAACTTTATGCGAAAGCATTAGGAAAAGAGTCTCTTTAACTACTACCGCAACCATATATCTCAAAGCTGATCTTCAATTCATCTTATGGATGTACTGTTTCTATATCGTTGACATTTTATTTCATTTTTACAGGAAAAGTTAGATTTTTTTTTCGTTTTCGTATTATTTCCAAAACAGTGATAACCAACCATTTTCTTGTGTTTTCCACCTTTTCCTGACTCTTTAACACCTTTTATTGTAAAATCATACCATTATTTATGACAACATTTTGTGCTTTCCTCCGTATATCAATTTAACACAGAAATTATACCTATGAATTATTCGCTGTTAGAGGATTTAATTGACGTGCTCAAGCAGTACGAGGAAGAAAATGGATCAGCCAACTTATCCGAGTTTTCTGCCTGGTTATTTGAACAACAACACCAAAAAGCAGCTGATGCTGACCTACAGGGGTCACCTTACATTCACCACGAATTGAATGAATCCATCATGCAACAGTTAGTTGACATTTACCAGCACGCCCGTCATTACATCAAAACGGCCTTAAAATCTACCCCTCTGAAAGGCATTTTCGATTTCTCATTCCTGACGTCATTGGACGAACTAGGTGATTTGAGAAAGTCCGATTTGATTCACTACAACACCGTTGAGTTTTCTCCGGGAATGGAGGTCATCCGACGATTGATCCGCAATGGATTAATTGAAGATTATGATGATCCGAATGATGGACGTTCCAAGAAGGTACGTCTTACTATAAATGGCAAAAAAACGCTTGAACAGGTCAAGCCTACGATGAGTAAGGTGTATCACATTGTAGCTGGCAACCTATCATTACGAGAAAAGAGGAATACGCTTTCTGGAATTCGAAAGCTTACTCATTTTCATCAGCCGATCTGGGAACAGCAGCACGGAGAAGATTTGGACAAGATTGCTACCTTTGACCTACAGTCACAAAGTGTTGAGCAATCCTAGAATAAGATGCGTGTTTTTATCTGCTCGGATGCTTTCAAAGAAGCAGCTGATGCACAAAAAGTCTGTCAGGCAATCAAAAGGGGGATACATGCTTATTCTCCTTCTATCAATGTTGATTTGTGCCCTCTAGCTGATGGAGGTGAAGGCACGGCCTATATTTTATCCCAGCAGTTGGGTGGCACTTGGATCAGACAGCTATCGGATGACCCTTTGGGCCGGAAGGTGGAAGCTGGATTTGGCTGGTTCTCTGAGGAACGTATTGCGTTTTTAGATACTGCGGAATCCTCAGGCTTGCATCACTTGGCAGCTAATGAAAAAAACCCACTACAAACCTCCACGTACGGAACTGGTTTGTTAATAAGATCCGCCCTGGAAAAAGGTGCTAAAATTATTTATTTGGGTTTAGGAGGAAGTGCCACCAATGATGGAGGTACAGGTATGGCTGCTGCTTTAGGCATTCGTTTTTACCATCATGACCATCTGATTCCTTATCCTACTGGGAAGGACTTATCCGCCATTACAAGGATTGATTTTACGGAAGCACATCCCCTTTTAGCGGAAGCTGACATTCGGGTATTAGCCGATGTACGAAATCCATTATTTGGTTCTCAGGGGGCAGCGTATATCTATGGTCCGCAAAAGGGCGCAACCCCAGAGCAGGTAGTAGCTCTTGATAAGGGGTTAGAGGTGTTACATAAAAACTGGTCAGCGCACGGATGGTCATCTGTGCATCGGGTTCCAGGAGCGGGAGCTGCCGGCGGACTAGGTGCTGGAAGTATTGTATTTTTGGGAGGTCAGCTGGTACCTGGTGCCCCTACTATTTTCCGACTTCTGCAAGTTGAAGAGCGTTTTCAACAAGCCAATTTGGTTCTTTCAGGTGAAGGGAAACTCGATCAACAAAGCCAGCAAGGTAAGCTAATTGACCATCTTGGACATCTGGCACAAAAAACCCAAACCCCGCTGATTGTACTATGTGGGCAACAGGAATTGACCTACGCACAAATGCAAACCATGGGAATAACTGCTGCCTTTGCGATACAGTCTGGCCCCATTACCGTTAAAGATTCCATGGCCGAAACCATTAACTTATTGGAAAATAAAGCTGCGATGATTATGGCAACCTATACCGCTTCGTAGAGACTAACCCCATAAGTTTTACTATTTTCCCCAAAAAATATGCGGCAACTACGCTTTCTCATCTTGATTGGCATAAGTTTTTCCGCTTGTAATCAAGATATCACTACCGAAACGTACATGGAAAACAAGAAAAACCTGCCTCCAAAAGAGCGGTATGGTGAGTTATTCACTAAGGCTCAAATGGCCGGTTTCTATAAAGATGGCAAAACAGTTGCTGATTGCATCCCTAAATACCCGACAGCTCAAATCATCGATCGGTACCAAGCGATGAAGGATGACTCCGATTTTGACTTAGAAATATTTTGGAAAGACCACTTCTCTGACCCGCCACAATACGCTTCTGATTTTTCTTCCGAAGCCAGCCGTTCCGTTAGTGCTCATATTACCCTTTTATGGGATGTACTTACCCGTAAACCCGATGATCAGGAGCCTGGTACTTTGATCACACTTCCCAAATCTTACATCGTACCCGGAGGCCGTTTTCGTGAGATTTATTACTGGGATAGCTATTTTACCATGCTTGGTTTGGTAGCAGATAATCGCATTGATTTAGTAGAAAATATGGTTGACAATTTTGCTTACCTAATCGATACCATTGGTTTTATCCCCAATGGAAACAGAACCTACTTTCTTACGCGATCACAGCCTCCTTTCTTTGCGTTGATGGTTGAATTACTGGCTACTGTCCAGAACCAGTCTACCTATGCCAAATACCTACCTCACTTAGTCGGAGAATACGAGTTCTGGATGGACGGTATTGATGAGGTTGATGAACAAAATCCGGCTGTTCAGCATGTTGTTCGTTTCCCTGATGGTACGATTATGAATCGCTTTTTTGATCAAGGCGACTACCCCCGAGAAGAAATGTGGAAAGACGATATCGAGTTAGCCGAATCCACTGATCGGCCGGCCAATGATTTATTTAGGGATATTCGTTCTGCCTGTGAATCTGGTTGGGATTTTAGTAGTCGATGGTTCGCTGACCTTAAACACTTAACAACAGCCCGTACAACTGATATCATTCCCGTCGACCTCAACGCTTTACTCTATCAACTGGAACTGACGATTGCCAAAGGGTATCAGGAAGCGGGTCAATTGGAAAAAGCGGATGTATTTGCCACCAAAGCTAATGATAGAGCCAAAGCCTTACAACAGTACTGTTGGGATTCTGAAACTGGCTTCTTTCGGGATTACCTTTTTCAGGAGGGTACATTTACACCAGTCCTATCACTAGCAGGAATGTTCCCTTTATATGTAGGGCTAGCCAATGATGCACAAGGGGCACAGGTTGCTCTTGTGTTACAGGATCAATTCTTGTTCCCTGGTGGTTTGATTTCTACAACCATCGAAACGGGCCAGCAATGGGACGCTCCCAATGGTTGGGCACCACTACACTATGTGGCTGTTCAGGGACTGCGCCAAACAGGACAACCAGAACTAGCTCAAGAAATTAGAAACAGATGGGTTAATTTGAATACCAAGGTCTATCAAAACACCGGCAAATTAGTAGAAAAGTATAATGTAGTGGATATTACTCTTGAATCAGGTGGTGGCGAATATCCGGTACAGGATGGTTTTGGTTGGACTAATGGTGTACTTCAAGCTTTTTTATCTGAGTAAAGCGATACAGGTAAAACACACCAGTTTAAACACCGTGGTAACAAGTGGTACACCTGATACCACATATGTCAACTCCCTTTGTAGTAAACGGAAAAGAGGATTCCTTTTGACCATAATTCTTGCGCGTTGTCAGACAACTATACCTCTCAATTTAGTTGGTCTGATCAACCTATAAGATGCGTGTCTTGATTGTACCGTGTAACATGAGTACCACTAGGAGAATAACCCAATATGGCACTCATGCTTTCTTTACTTATACCACCACTTAGAAGAATGGTTACTGTTTCACAAAACCCGCATATTTGACCCAGTCAAAGTCAGCATACCCCGTTGTTTGTTCGCCATTACTAGAAGCATATAGCCCCAGATTCGCCCCGATATACGAGGTGCAAATCAATAAATTGTCTTTGGTAGTTGCGAATGGAGTATAGCTTTTACCATCATCGAGGGAATAAGTGTAGGTGTATTGATTATTTCTAGATACTACTTTTAAGAGGATACTACCCGCATAATCCGGAAACGCCATTTGCTTGACTATTTCTTCCGTTTCTTTTTTAGCTTTTACTTTAAGTTGCAGTACAGCTACCCCTTCTTTTTGCTCGACCGTGTAATGGATGTAGTTGTTATCCTGTAAATACATACTCACGCCGGCTTCTTCTTTATCTTGTTGCGGGCGGAATAGCATTTTGGCAACAAACTCGAAATCACTTTCTTTTTGGCGAAAGCCTATCGCACTAAATCGTTCACGCAAAGAGAACGTCTGAGGTTGCAGATTAAGCCTGAGATGCCCTTGATTTGCAGTAAGGGAGTACATATTATCCATAGGTACCCTTCTGAAATTCCACTCTAAGTCTAGGGTTTCACCATCAAAATTAGTGGTGAATGCATCATTGTAATACTGTGGTTTATCCGCATAAGGCAGTGGGGTGGCCGAACGTTCTACTTTACCGGTCTCGGGTGCTACGCCGGGCCAAAGGTATTTTACGGGTTCCCAGACGCCAGGTCTGACTTCTTCCCAGCGTGCAATTGCCGGTTCCCAAACCACAGGCATTAAGTGGGTTTCTCGGCCCATATTGGAATCGCCGCCACGATCATTTCTTTTACCTAACGCGACCATAAACCATCGCCCATCAGCGGCCTCCACTAAGTCAGCATGCCCGGTGCTATGAACCCAATTGTTGTCCGATAAATGCCGAGATGTTAAAATAGGGTTTCTGGGGTTTGACTCATAAGGTCCGGTAATGCTGTCGCTACAAGCCATCATCACGGCGTGGTTACGTCCGGTTCCGCCTTCGGCAACCAGCATATAATATTTCCCATGTTGCTTGTAAATATGTGGCCCCTCCACACAACAACCGCCACAAGCTCCTTTCCACAGAGAATGACGCTCCCCTTTCAGTTTCCATTCGTCCAAGTCCAACTCCTGTACCCATATTTGTCCGATACCATTTTTGTAGGGTTGATCCGGAGCGTGAGTCCCTACAAACCAAACCTTACCGTCGTCATCAAAAAAAATATCGGGGTCAATACCTGGAGCACCTTCGATATGATGAGGTTCTGACCAAGGTCCAGCGGGGTTTTCGGCGGTGATGATAAAATTGACCATTTCAGCCGGTTTACTTTTGTCTTTGGGGCTATACACATTCGTTACGATAATGTAGAATAACCCATCATGATACCGAATCGAAGGCGCATGAATACCTCCATCTTGCTGAACATCTACCAGATTGACTACCCCACTTGCCTGTTCTGCACGATGCAATCCATAGCCTATTAATTCCCAGTTGACCAGGTCCTTACTATGGTGAATGGGTAAGCCAGGAAAATACTCAAAAGAGGAATTAACAATATAAAAGTCATCCCCTACCCGACAAATAGAAGGGTCAGGATGTCCTCCTCGAATTATCGGATTGGTGAACGTACTTTGGGCTAGCCCAAAGATTGGGATGAGTAATACGAATAATTGGCAGAGTTGTTTTTTCATTTTTATAGTTTTTAACCCCTATAAAAAAGAGGCGGACGGTTTTTAAAAAAGGGTTATGATTATTTATCATGAATACCTGCGCCACTTTCGTTAAAAGCTTTTTCTGTTCCTTATCTTTTTTACAGTGTACAATGGGCAATCATTCCACACAGAAGTCCTGCTTATGATCCATTGGATTTTTCATTTAGGAATAGCATAGGAATGCATTCTTATTCCTGGAAAACTTTTGGCTCCCATTTTCATTCTACCCCTTTCAATTTTCTGTAGTAAGCAATTCGAGGGTCATCACCTTTTTCTTCTTTATAAGCCTTAGCTATAGTTTGCAATTCTTTGGTTACTTCCGGAAACTTTTCGGAAACATCCTGGTCATTACTGGGGTCCGTTCTTAGATCAAATAATTCGAGTTGATTATCCGTAACATGCCAGCGTAAGAACCACATGTCTTTTCTTACCCAATAGCCTTCTACATTCCGGCCCATTACATTTTCGGGATCGGGGCTACGGGTTGTGATGACATTTCCTTGTATCAGATCACGAAGGTTATCTTCTTGCCCTTCAATAACTGTTCGATAGGACTGCCCAAAAAAATCAGTTGGAATCTCCATTCCCACATAATCCAGAATAGTTGCTGGAATATCTGCGCTGTGTATTAAGGCATCCTTGCGAACCCCACCATGGATTCTATCGGCCCATGCAAATATGATTGGCGAGCGGAATGACATATCATAGATCGAACTTTTTCCTTTATCACCCCCATTATGTGAGCGTTGGGGGTCATACCAATATTCTACCTTAGGTTCTTGTTCCCAGCCATTATCGTTCACATAAATAATAAGTGTATTATCATATAACTGCTTGTCTTTTAAATAGGCAACCATTTGCCCCCATGCATCATCAAACCAGGTACAATTGGCGTAGTATTGCTTAGCGGATTCGGACATATCTTCGTCTTGGTAAAGGCGGTAATATTTTTCTGGCGCATCAAAAGGGTAATGTGGTAATGAAGGCGCAAACCACATAAAGAAAGGTTTTCCTTTTGTTTCTTCTAAGAAGTCATAGGCAGGCTGATTCGTGACTCGGGCCAAATCCATCCCTTTGCCACCCATATGTTTTTGAAACCATCCCGGCTTTTTCTGATCTGCTTCGGTCCAGCCTTTTGTCATACCATGGGAAAATCCACCATTTTGATAATTAAATTCCCACCATTTTCCTCCTTGAAAGCTTACATAACCTTTCTTGGCCAGCATTTTAGGTAAGGTATTGAAATGAGCAAAACCTAATCCTCGTCGGTCAAAATTCTGCCGGAATGCCTGAATGGAATCCTTGGGTATCTTTTCTTTTGCAATAGCTTCATCCATCAAATCAAATACGCTATTGTAGTAATCGATTGGCAGGATACCCGTTAGAAGAGTCTGTAAGGACGGGCGGCAATGGTTATCTGACACATAACCATTGGTAAACAAGACGCCATGATTAGCTAGAGTATCCATATTAGGTGTATGCACGTAATCAGCACCCATGAAGCCAAAATAAGGATAGCCTTGGTCATCCCCTACAAGCAGTATGATATTGGGTAATGCTTCTACAGTTACATTTTCGCTTTCTGAAGTTATTGAATTGCAGCCCATTATGACGAGTAGGACTATTGTATAGTTTATAAACTTATGCATGTAGTTGTTTTTGTTATCCGGATTCATTGTTCAGTTTTTCGCGTTTGAAACGGTGTAACCATCAAGGATATAAAACGGGGTTGATGGGTGAGTCCACTATGTCTCCGATTTTGACCCCTGGGCACCAAGTTGCCCAATCATTTTGCTGACCTGAGTTTTCTGGTGCTTTTAATCGTATGTCTTTATCCATATAGATTATGGTCATTACTTTTCGAGTCTGATCTGTAGTATTAGAACCTGCTCTATGAAAGATCCAGCCGGAATGAAAGCTGATTTCCCCGGCATCAAAAGGTTCGATTATATGGGGGAGGTCCGTCACACGCAAACGTTCCTGAATTTTATTTTCACC
>JABSSK010000152.1 GCA_013214265.1 Saprospiraceae bacterium
CGCAAAGGTGAGTTAAGTGGTCGTCACCACTTTTCGGGTTCTGGAATAATGCAATCTTTATTAGAGGCGGAAGGGGTCGAGGTCAAAGATCATAGAGTGGTTGATTTTGAGACTCTTTTCTGGCATCCGGCTTCAGCAGATGAAATATTATGAAACCAAATAAAAAAGTTATGAAAAAATTGAGTTTGTTCGCCTGCCTACTCGTGCTGTTTACATGTTCTATTTCTGCACAAACGAGCATTATTGGTACTTGGAAAAGTATAGACGATGAAACGGGCGAGGCAAAATCACATGTTAGGATTTATCAAAATGAGGGTGTGGTATATGGTAAGATTGTAAAGATTCTCACGGATAAAGGTGACGATGCTATTTGTGAAGCTTGTAAAGGTGCTCGTAAGAACCAACCGGTAAAAGGTATGGTCATTATTGAGAAGATGAAGAAAGGAGAAACAAGGTGGCAAGGTGGTACCATTCTGGATCCTGAGAGTGGCAACACTTATGGTTGTGCACTTTGGAATCCTGCAGGTAAGAATGATGTTCTTAAAGTGAGAGGAAAGCACTGGACAGGATTCTATAGAACCCAGACTTGGTACCGGGTTAAGTAATTATTAAATACGGATAAGAGTTTGTATAAGTGTTAAAAAATACAGGGATTGTGCAATATTGCGTTTAGATTCGTAGTTTATGAAGTAAATATTTATTCACAAAATATCCTGTATGAAGCAAAGCTTTACTTCTATTTCATTAGTTAAGTACCTGTATAATGAAACTACTGCTTCGGAGACGCTAGCCATTCAGGAAGCGCTTCGAGAGAGTGCTGAGTTCAGGCAAGAATTTCAGGAAATGCGTCAAGCTTATCGGGAATTGCCAAAGGTGAGTTTCAATGCATCTAGATCCAGCTTGAAATCTATTCTTGACTACAGCAAACAAAATGCTTTTGAGGAGCAATGCTAAAGTGTTTTGTTGTACAGTTTACGAAAAGCCTCTGAGCCAAAAACTCAGAGGCTTTTTTGTTTGTAATGATAACGGATTACCTAGTTTTAAGCACAAGTATTGTTTTTTATAAACATTTTGTTTAATTTTGTTTTGAATACAAACAAAGAGTTCATTCTTTTAAAGAGAAAAGACCATGTCAAACGATAGAGATGCAAAACTGAAGGCACTTCAAATGACTGTTGATCGGATTGAGAAGTCATACGGTAAGGGTACTATAATGCGATTAGGGGACAGTCATGTGGCCAATGTAGAGACTATTCCTACAGGATCACTTGGGTTGGATATTGCCTTAGGTATTAATGGTTTTCCAAAGGGGAGGGTTGTTGAGATTTACGGTCCGGAATCATCCGGAAAAACGACATTAGCTATACATGCTATTGCCGAGGCTCAAAAAAGAGGCGGTATTGCAGCTTTTATTGATGCGGAGCACGCTTTTGATCGCAGTTATGCAGAACGTTTGGGAGTAGATACGGAGAATTTATTGATTTCACAGCCTGATAACGGTGAGCAAGCGCTTGAGATCACAGAAAATCTGATTCGTTCCGGTGCGTTGGATATCATTGTTATTGACTCGGTAGCTGCTTTGGTACCTAGAGCAGAGATTGAAGGCGAAATGGGGGATTCCCAAATGGGCCTTCAGGCTCGTTTAATGTCACAGGCTATGCGGAAGCTAACAGGTACTATAGGACGGACGAATTGTTGTTGCATTTTTATTAATCAGCTGCGGGAAAAGATTGGGGTAATGTTCGGTAATCCAGAAACTACGACAGGAGGTAATGCGCTGAAGTTTTATGCCTCTGTGCGTTTAGATATTCGCCGTACAGGTTCAGGAATAAAAAATAAGGATGGACAGGTTATTGGTAACCACGTGAAGGTAAAAATTGCGAAAAACAAATTGGCTCCTCCATTCCGTATTACCACTTTTGATATCATGTATGGAGAAGGTATTTCTAAGAATGGAGAGATTATCGACCTTGGGGTCGATCAGGATATTATCCAGAAAAGTGGGGCTTGGTATGGCTATGGTGGTGCGAAAATTGCACAGGGTCGTGAAGCTGCAAAGCAGTTTTTGGCAGATAATCCAGAAGTAGCACTAGAAATTGAGCAAAAAATAAAGGCTAAGATTATGGGCTTACCTGAGAATGGTAAGGCCAAAAAGAGCGAACCAGCTAAAGCAAAAAGTAAAAAATAACTTGCTTGAAAAAAGCCTTTATGTGTTCAACCACATAAAGGCTTTTTTCATTAATCAGACCATGAAAAAGTCTCGATCATATGGAGAATATCTTTTCTTAAAAAATCATAAATCGGCCCCAAGCTATCCGGTTGAACTTGAGTACCAAAATATAAGGAGGCGCGAAAGAAATGTTCTTCACCATCGGTCAAGTAAAACTGAAATGGAGTAGCTGCTGGACCTTCAATAGAAAAAGCAAAGCCTTCAACATCAGGCTTTTCATCCCAACCAATTCTCATTTCTTCGATGTAATTTGCACGCTTGTTGTGATAGTCAGCTAATTCAAAAGCGTCAGTCTTTAATTCTTCAAGGGTTTTATCCTTTCCTATTTCAACGTAACTACAATGGAGCCTTGACTCAAAGGCAGGGATGTATAGGTCGAACCAGCAAGGATCTGCTGGTCGTTCTCCAAAGAAATATTTCTCTTGTTCAACCTTGGCATAAGAAGGAAACTCAAACCCAAAATTGCAATAGTTTTCATTGAAGGATTGATAGGTGTATTCAGGGTAGTTAACTTTAGGATAGGCACGAGGCTTAGGCGCAGGTGTAGCCCCTTGATTTTGACACCCCCATAATAACGGAATGAGAATAAAGCATATCCAAGGGGCATAACGTAAAGACTGATCCATTCGAAAGAGTATTTTGAGCCTATGAACGCTCTTCAGGAAAGTAATATTTTGGGCCTTGAGGTAAGGTTACCAAAACTTGTTCTATTCGACGATTATTTGCTGCAGTTACCTTAAAGTTGAAATCTTGAAGGCGTATTTCCTGATCGACTTTGGGCATACCCCCAAAGCATTCAAGGATTAGTCCAGCTAAGGAGTCAGATTCGCCTCTTGCTTCATCAAAAAGGGATGTCTCAAGATTGAGTACCTTACACATGTCATTAATTAGGGTTTTACCCTCAAACAAGAAGGTAAACTTACCTATGCGTTTGTATAGTATTTCTGGCTCATCGTCAAATTCGTCTTTAATTTCACCAATTATTTCTTCCATAATATCCTCCAGCGTGACGATTCCAGAACTGCCACCATATTCATCAACAACGATCGCCATATGAAGTCTTCTTCGTTGGAATTCTTTTAATAGATCGTCAATTTTTTTAGCTTCCGGAGCGTAAATGACATTCGTTCTTATTAGGGTCTGCCATTCAAAATTTTCTGTTTTTTGAACATGACTTAGTAAATCTTTAACATATATGATTCCGGTAACATTGTCAAAGTCATTTTCATAAACAGGGATGCGAGAAAACCCTGATTCCCTTACGATTTTCATTACCTCTGGAAAGGTCATGCGGAAATCAATAGCAATGACATCGACTCTTGATCTCATAATTTGTTTGACACTGACTTCGCCAAATTTGACGATACTTTTAAGGATATCGACTTCTTGTTCCGTATTATCTTCCATACTAACGGTTAGCTCAATGGCATCGTCAATATCTTCTCTACTAGTGGTTCGACTATTTCCCACTGAGCTATTAGCTAGTTTGCTTTCCATAACATTTGTCATACTGACCAGAATACCACTGATCGGACTAAATAGTCTTAGAAGCATTGTTAGAGGTCGTGACATTATTCTGGCTAGGCGCACGTTATTAATTTTTGCGTAAATTTTTGGAGCTACTTCACCAAAGAGAACTAAAAGGAATGTGATTCCTACGGTTATTATAATAAAATTGATGGCAATACCTACCTGTTCTATTGATAAGCCTATTTGGATTGGAAGAGACTTTATAAGGCTATTTGCCCAATTACTAAAGGTGGTTATCGGAATAAACTGTAACAAAATAAAGTCGGAGAGGATAACAATGGCAATATTGATAAAATTATTGCTAATCAGGATGGTAGCTAATAGTTTCCTTGGTAGTTCTAAGAGTCGAACAATTCTTGCACTGCTTGGATCACTAGATTGCGCTAACTCTTCATAATCTTTAGACGAAAGAGAAAAAAAAGCAATTTCGGAGCCAGAGATCAAAGCGGAACAAGCTAGTAATATTAATATACCTATTACTCCTAAAACAGCCTCTGCTGATGGTGTTGATAAGAATAAAATATAAAAGTAAGATAAAAGTGCTGGCCCCGGTTCAGATTCCAAATAGGAAGATGTTAGTTATAAGATGTTCGTTATTTACAATACATAGTGCATTCATGTATTATGTAACAAAAATACAAGTTCTACTTATAAGATGCATCCGTAAATTGATAAGGAACTTCATGTTTTGTATATACCAAGGGTAATTTATTAGAACGGTAAGTCATCGTCAGCATCTTCAGTTACAACGTTTTCGTTGGACTTGAGGACATTATTATCAGGTACGGGAGTTGTAATAGTATTAGGTTCATCATTACTATCCGGGAAGTATCCTCCACCCATTTTTGTACTACCAGAACTACCACCAGTAGTTGGAATCAGACGGAAATAATTTGTAACTACTTCGGTTGTTCTTCGGTTATTGCCGTCCTGATCCTGCCATGATCGATGGGAGAGTTTTCCCTCCACATAAACCATACTCCCTTTTTTTAATGAAGATTCAGCTCTTTCGGCAAGCGCTCTCCATGCTACAATATCATGCCATTCCGTTTGTTGTTGCCATTCGCCTGATTTATCGCGATAATTTTCATTTGTGGCAAGAGAGAATTTCGCTACAACAGCCCCATTTTCCAAGCGTCTTACTTCAGGGTCTTTCCCTAAGTTTCCGATAAGAATAACACGATTTACCATAGATGAAATTTTATGTTTTGCGCAGATGCTTTGCAAATATTTAGGATAGGGATAAAGGTGAACGGCTATTTATGACATAATTCCAAAGGGTAAAACTTTCGGCTTACAAAACCATAATGAGACTCTAAAGATAAGTAAGCTTTGCAACGAAAGTATAGTTCACACCTGTTTTCTACATGTCTAAATATAGGGTATTGTCATGTAAATACCAATCGACTATTTTTGGGAAAGCATAATTATTTAGCGTTGGTCGCGGGACCCATATGCCATGATTTGCCTTAGTTACAGATCGCTTATTTAATTTAATTTCAACAAAGACGGCTCTGATGTCTTGATGTGTAAGCAACTGTTTTGAAGGTGGGCTTATAGCATGAATAGATAAGTCCTCTTTATTTAGATCGAGCAAGGTGTTATTGTGATTAGAGAAAAGGTTTTCTTTGGAATGGAATTGATTGGATTCAATTATAGGAAATGAATACAAGTTTTGCCATATGTCTTTAGTTTCTCTTTTTTGTATAAATACTTCATGATGATTATTGATAACAATGAAGTGAAAGTACCTTATCCGTCGTGGGGGTTTAGGTTGTTTTACAGGGTATTTTTTGATTTCATCCTGTTGAAAAGCTTTACAGTGAACTTGTAATGGGCATGAATGGCAGTCAGGGGACTTAGGTGTACAAACTGTGGCGCCAAGGTCCATGATGGCCTGATTGTATAGGGCTGGTTTGTGTAATGGGAGTAGTTCCTGAGTGAGGTTCGCAAACATGGTTTTGCCTTTGGCTGTATTTGTTGGGACTTGAATACCAAAGAATCGGGATAAAATTCGATACACATTCCCGTCAAGAACTGCATGTGGGAGACCATAAGCAAAAGATGCTATTGCTGCTGCTGTATATGGACCGATTCCGGGCAGTTCTAGCAAGGCCTGATATGTACTAGGAAATTTTCCTTGATTTTCGTGGCTAATCCATCGGGCAGTTTTAAGCATATTACGCGCTCTGCTATAATATCCCAAACCTTCCCATGTTTTCATGACATCATCATCATCGGCATGGGCTAAATCATGGATAGTTGGGAACTTTTCTATGAACTTCAAGTAATATGGTTGGCCTTGGACAACTTTTGTTTGTTGAAGTATTATTTCAGAAAGCCAGATTCGATAGGGATTTTTTTCACCTTTCCAGGGTAAAGGACGATCTAAGGGATCGTACCATTCGAGTATTGATTGGGTAAAGTATGTATTTATCTCTGACAAGCTTGGGTAAAGATTTGATCAAAAAAGCAGTAACTAACTTAAGTTAGTTACTGCTTGAGGTAGCAATAGTTAGTTTTTGTGTTTCATTTTCGGGTTAGTTGATCAGTAAGTTAAACCCGTTGCGTTTTACAAATTTCTTAGGGCAGCTACACTGTTGTAGCGTTTTCCGATTAAATCTTTTAATTCTTTTCGTGCAAAGAAAATGCGACTTTTTACTGTTCCCAGAGGAAGGTCTAATTGATCAGCAATTTCTTGGTATTTGAAGCCCTGATAGTGCATCAGGAAAGGAATTTTAACACTGTTGTCAAGCTCCTCGATCATTTTGATTAGCTCTTTCATCATGATATTGGATTCAGCTTGGTTGTTGATAATGGTTTTGCCTGAGTTGATATAGTACATATTATCGGTAGAATCCATAATTGTATTCGCTTTCGCTTTTTTCCGATAATTATTTATGAAAATATTTTTCATAATGGTGAAGAGCCAAGCTTTAAAGTTAGTTCCTGGTCGGAACTTGTCCCGATTCGTAACAGCTCGGAAAGCCGTTTCTTGAAATAAATCTTTGGCATCTTCCGCATTCTTTGTAAGGTTGTAAGCAAATGAATTTAGCAAAGTTGACATCTGTTCAAACCTTTGATAAAATTCATTTTTAGTCATTGCTACCGCTGTCGAGTCTTGCATTGTTTACTTTGTTTAACTTAACTGTTGAATCAAATTTATTTAAAAGTTAAACAAAAACCAAGCTGATTTCAGAATATGCCGTGAATTTTGCATTTCATTGTGTATGAATTCCTAAATCTGTAACTCTAACTAATTGAAAGTAAGTGTTTTGTAGTTTTTCACAAAAAGGTAAATATTTTACAACTTTCAGAAAAAATTGAAACATGTTGAATTTAAAATGCGTATTGTCATACTTTTTAGGTGTTTTGTTCAACAAAACACCTGCTTTGGAGTCATTAAAAGGGAAAAAATGTATCTGTATTGAAAGGGGTTCAACAAAAATACAGGACAACCTTGAACAAAAGTTTTATTTCTGTGCTCGGCTAACTAATATGATTGCTATAGTTCCGAAAACCATATTAGGAAACCATATTCCCAGCCAAACGGGAATACTTTGACCTTGTGCGAAGACAATCGAAAATCGTGCTAAAAAGATAAAAATGGCACCAATACCTATACCCATCGCAAGATGAAGTCCAATACCTCCCCTTATTTTTCTTGAGGCGATTGCCATTCCGATGAAGGTGAGAATAAATATTGTTATGGGTTCGGCAGTTCTTCTGTTCAACTCAAGCTGATACTTTCTCAGGTTGCTGGCACCTCTTTGCTCTTGACGTTTAATATAGCTAGTCAACTGAGGGGTAGTCATCATACTTTGCTGATCTCTGTAATCTATAAAATCATCAGGTGTAAGATTAAGGGTGGTATCCATTGCTTCTCCCATTCCCAGAAATAATGACTCTTCTATTCCATTAAATGTGCGGATCTCATAGTTTCTCAGTCGCCATTTTTTGGTCTGGGAAATCCATTCAGCTTGTTGTGCTTTTACAAGCTTTACCATTTCACTATTCTCAAATTGTTCGATTCTAAAATCCCTTGCGGAACTATCCCGCTTCCGGTAATTTCGTATATACACCTTGGTTTCGGGGGCCACAAACAAATGTACATCTCGTGTTCGCCCTTTGTCTTCGTTTTTATCAATATATGTGTATATGAAGTCGAGCATATATTTATTGCCATTGGGGATTACATAATGGCTGGCAACCAAATAAATACCGGTTAAGAGGAGAGCTGTTAATAAATAAGGGCGCATGAATCTACGATAGGACACACCAGCGTTAAAGATGGAAATAATCTCAGAATTGCTTGCCATCCTTGATGTAAAGAAGATTACAGCGATTAGCGTAAAAAGAGGCCACAATAGTCCGGTAATAAAAAGAATAAAGCTCGGATAATATTGAAAAGCAATTTCTTGAGAAGTAACGGGTTCTTTGATAAACTTTTCAACCTTTTCACTAAAGTCAATGACTACAGCAATCAAAATAAAAATGAGTACCGTAAAGAAGAAGGTAGATAAAAATTTACCTATAATATACCGATCTAATTTTTTTAAGAACATACTTTCCGAAGGCTTAAATTAGAGCCTGCGTTGCAGGTTAGGAATCATTTTATCTTTCCATTTGCTAAAATCACCAGCTGCGATGTGCAAACGTGCCTCATTCATTAACCAAAGGTAAAAACTCAAATTATGCAAAGTACAAATTTGTGCACCTAGTAACTCTTTACACTGTAATAAATGGCGTAAGTAAGCTTTGGTATAGAATTGACTGGTGGAACAAGGACCTTCTGGGTCAATTGCACTGTGGTCATCTTTCCATTTAGCATTTTTCATATTCATGATACCATTAGCAGTGTACAGCATACCATGCCTTGCATTTCGGGAAGGTAAGACACAATCAAACATATCGATTCCCAAACCAATGCATTCCAAAAGATTGACTGGTGTACCTACTCCCATTAAATATCTCGGTTTGTCTTTAGGTAGAATCTGACAAACCAGTTCGGTTGATTCGTACATCATTTCATGCGGTTCACCGACGGATAGCCCTCCAATCGCGTTGGCAGGACGCCCAAAGGAGGCTACAGTCTCGGCAGAAGCTTTCCTCAGATCTCGATAGGTACTACCTTGTACAATAGGGAATAGCGTCTGTTCATAATCGTATAAAGGCTCGCTCTGGTCAAAGTATTCACAACAACGCTTCAACCATCGATGCGTGAGTTCCATACTACTTTTTGCGTAATTATAATCACATGGATAAGGTGTACACTCATCGAAAGCCATAATGATGTCGGCACCGATTTGCCTTTGGATACTTATGGCGCGCTCAGGTGTAAAGAAATGAGATGAACCATCTATATGTGATCTGAACGTTACGCCTTTTTCATTGATTTTTCGATTCTCGCTTAATGAGTATACCTGGTACCCACCACTATCCGTAAGCATAGGACGGTCCCAACCTATGAATTTATGTAAACCACCTGCTTGTTGAATAATTTCTGTTCCTGGACGCAAAAACAAATGGTATGTATTACCGAGAATGATTTTAGCGTCAATATCGGTTTTAAGTTCATGTTGATGAATCCCTTTCACGGTCCCGGCAGTACCGACCGGCATGAAAATAGGTGTTTCAATTGTACCATGATCTGTGGTGATTACGCCGGTACGAGCGTTACTCTTTGTGTCAGTGTGTTTTATATTAAATAAGAACAAGAGGAACAGTTTTATGCTGGAAAAGTAATAGTTAGTTTATACTTGAAAACGATTACTGTCCATTTTAAGTAATACACTAAGCATAATGGTGAATCCTAATAGAGAGGAGCCTCCTTTGCTGATAAAAGGTAAAGGTATACCAATTACTGGAATTAGGCCCATCGTCATTCCAATGTTGATGAAAAAATGGATAAACATAATACCAAATAGTCCATATGCATATATTCTTGCAAAGTTTGACCGTTGCCGCTCAGCAATCCGAATCAATCGGAATAAAAGGATAAGAAACAAAGTTATAAGGGCAAAAACACCTGTGAACCCTTGTTCTTCTCCAATTGTACAAAAAATAAAGTCAGTTACCTGTTCAGGAACATAATTCAAACTTGTCATTTTACCCTGTAAGTAACCCCTTCCGGTCCACCCACCTGAACTTATAGCTAGTTTGGATTGAATAATATTATAATAGGCGCCTTGGGGATCAGCTTTTTGGGGTGCCAACCATGCCCATATTCTATCACGTTGGTGACTTTGCATTACATTGTTTAAGACATGATTGGCTATGTATGCACACCCAAAGCCTACAGACATCGCTAAGCCAATAGGCATAACCCACTGCCTGCGTTTGTTTTGCCATAGGTTGAAAGCATAGATTAGTAATGCTGAGGCGAGTACCCAAAGGGTTTCAGTAACATATTCTCCAGTCTGAAGAAGATAAAGTGCCCCCGTCGCCAGGATACCAGCACCAATAAACCAATATAGAGGTTGGGGCTGATGCCAAGAAAAAACAAATATGGCAGCCACAAATAAAGTTGCCAATATGTAGACAGGTGAAAAAAGTAATCCTGAAATAAGTAAAGCGGCTAGAAAAAACGAAATGATGTAATAAATTGGATTAAGTCCTTCGCGATAAAGCACAATAAAGAAAGAGGCAAAAACTAAAGCTGAACCTGCATCAGGCTGTAATAAAATAATACCCGCAGGAACTGCAAAAATTGCAATGGCGACTGCTTGATGTTC
>JABSSK010000153.1 GCA_013214265.1 Saprospiraceae bacterium
TACAAAGTGGTTGTTTTTGGTGCAAGTTGGTGCCCTCAATGTCCAAAAGAGTTACAAGAAATAAGTAAAAACTATTCCACATGGAAACAGCAAGGCGTAGAGGTCGTTTTTGTCTCGCTTGACGATGACCCACAAACTTTTGCCAATTTCACCATGCCATTTCCTTTCATCAGTACCTGCGATTATAAAAAATGGGAAGGTGAGGCAGTGAAAGATTATCATGTATTTGCCACGCCAACTATTTATCTGCTTAATCAGAATAATGAGATACTGTTAAAACCAAGGTCGGCAGATCAAATGCATTCGTGGGTTGACTGGTATTTAGTGAAAGGGAATAAGTAAATTTTAGATGGAAAGCAGGCAGGATAATACGACAAAAAACAGCCAAACGCCAGCAAAACTTATATGTAATGCCCTTTAGGGTACTACGCATAGCGAAGGTATTATCATGCGTCACTCCTTTAGAAATAGGAATGTTGGGAAAGCACTTCAAAAACATAAGTCACCATTTTTAGATTTCTGGCTAATGATCTCCACTCTTTTAATCTTCCAATTAGGTTTTGCTGGTCAAGTAAAAAATGTGGGACCAATAGTTTTATACAAAAACACTGATGAAGCGAGTGGAAGAGGATACACAAGACGCTTTTGAAAACCTCAGTATGTTAAACTATTGCAGTGATCTCGGAAATAAAAAAATGAATGATCGTACAATCCACTGCCGATCAGGTGTTTTCCATAACATGGGCGCAGGAATTGCAGTAGCACTTGCAAGGCAGTGGATTAATAGAGCTCGATAGGTTAGATCATTACAAAATACTGCAACCTACGTCTTTAATGAATGTAATAGCAGAGGAGCTTAAATCTACTGTTCCCTAGGTGTATTCATATTAGGGTAAAGATAAATATCAACGGAATAGTGGGCTACTGTTCTGCTACCTGTAAAAGAAGTATGTAAATGACCTCTTCACCATGTTCTGACATTATGTAATGTGCAACAACTCTAGTAGTGATTCGATCGTGCTATTTAGTCTGATACGGTTGAAATTTCGGCGTCTAGTCTTTCCATGAAATAGAGGAGCTTTGGTAAAATGATTGGGGAAGGTCAAAGATCAGAGCAATGGTTCAGAGCGAATGGGCAGAAATTTTAAATACCTAATAATAGAAAAGCTGTAAATCTTTCCTTTTTATTTTAAAGATGAATAGATCAATGATTTTCAATAGGTGACTAATGAAGTGAATTTTATATTTATAGGGAGAGCATGACAATATCTATTCCATTTAAATAAGAACTAATTATTATGTTCTTGTTTCCAGCTATGTTGAGGAATTCTCTCTGATGGATGTAAGGAGTTAATAGAGGGTAGGTACTAATTCATGGAATGTTTAAGTAAATAGGTTTAGTTTAAGAGGGGGCAATGGCAATTTATTATTAGAAAATGGGAAAAAGGGTATAGCATAATGTATTATCCTGTAAGGTATTGTATGCCACTACTTACAAAACAAAACCTTCGTGACCGATTGAAATTATTAGTCATGGAGAGATTATATATTTTATTTTTGGCGTCCTTACTGAGCGTAAGTGCTTTTTCTTAAGCACGAGGGAGGATGAGCTTTCAAGTGGTCATTAGAGATGCAGGAAAGCATAGGTAAACAAATAACATGGTGGCGAAATGCCCAGCCAGTTTAATGTCAAAATTATTGTTGTTACGGTTTTACGACATTGGAACTGGTTGTGGGTGGGGATCATTTAGGTACTTCACTTTACTCTTGTTCATAGCAAAAGGGTATGGATTCCGCTGGAAATATGAATGGGATTATTAGTGACATTATTGGTAAAAACGAATACCCGGACGTTATGGTGGATATCCATAATAAAGTGGCTTCTAAACCCAACAATATACCCAGGATGGCTTAGAACCCCATTGGTCACATTAAGGCCGTAACCGTATCTGGGGTTATGTGCTTTGCGAAAAGAAAAAGAGTTAGGTACATGCGGTGTGGTCATTTCTGTAATGGATTGGTCACTAAGGATGCGGGAAGTGGTGTCGGTATAAATATGGGTCCATTTTAAAAAATCCTGTAAGGTGGTTACAAGATTACCATCCGGTTGTGTTACCGGTAGGCTGACGATATCGTCGAACACATGTTGGTTCAGGTTTTCATCAAAGCGGTAGCCAACAGCCTCGTCATGGGCGCATTGATAAGTGGGGGTGTGTATAAAAGAATTGGTCATATTGAGTGGGTCAAACAGGTGCTTCTTCATATAAACGGAATAGGGTTCCTTGGTTCTATTTTCAATGATTTGGCCTAGCAGGGTATATCCGATATTGGAATAGGAAAAACGGGATCCCGGCGAGAAGTTCAGTTCTTTAGGCATGGCTTCCTTGATCATAACATCGACTGTACTGCCTAGGCAAAAGCCTTTTTCTACTTGATAATAGTCTCGGGTAACGGCATAATCTTGAATTCCGCTTGTATGGGTAAGCAGATGATGAATGGTAACGTTGGTCCATTGATCGGATTGGTAGTGAAGCGGTAGGTAATCATTAATGGAATGGTGGAGGCTGATTTTTTGTTGTTCTACAAGCTGCATGATGGCCGCGGCTGTAAATTGTTTTGTGATGGATGCCACATGGAATTTGGTATTGATTTTATTGGGGATACCCTCCTGGGCTTTTCCATAAGCAGCAGCATGGATAATGCTTTGGTCTTTTGTCGCAAGGACAACACCGGTAAAGTGTTCTTCTTGTATCATTTTTTGGATAAAATCTTCTACGGGAGGGCTGATGACAATTGGTATCTCTTGAATAGCTATTAGGGGTGTGTTTTGTTGTGCATAATTATTAGTTGTATTACTACATGCGGTAGATACCAATATGCAAAAAACCATTCCTATTACATTGGTTCTCATAAGTCACTAGCGGGTTTTAAGTGATGATTTTTAACTGCTATCATTTTGTTATTTGGCAACTACCTTTTCAAAATGGCGCGTATCACTACACTGAATGTCCAGTATTAGCAAGCCTTTGGCACCAAGTTCGAGGTCAAAAGTGGTACGCTGGTGAACGGTTACAGTTTTTACTTTTTTCCCCAAAATAGTATAAATGGTAATCTTCTGGATTATGTCGTCGCTAGTTATATTCAGAACACCCTCTGCGGGGTTAGGGAATATTTCAATTTTTATTTGGTTGTTATGTTTTCTTTTTACGGAAGTGACAACAGATTGATCGATAGGTTCTATCAGGGTATAGCTCCAGTCGTTATTATCGAATTGCTCGGCGGTAATGAGGTGGGTGATCTTGCCCTCTTCGATCAGGAAGTGCGGTCTGGCTCGAGCGGATACGGTAGTGGACCCATCCGTAAACGTAACATTTGAACTCGCGGCTTCGCCGGTGTAGGTCCAATTTTTACCATCAGTAGAAAAGGCATGACCCAAGCCATCGTAGAAAGGCGCGTTATTTTGAGCAACCATATCGTGGAAAATAGCGTGGTATACTTTTCGGTTCTGGTCATAGTATACAAACATATCTTCTAGTCCTTCGGAGGTAAACCCGTCATAAGGAGAAGGAAATAAAGAGGATTCCTGGTCCTGCCAGCTATAGGAATTAGGGTCAAGGTAATCCGTAGCCGTTACCCAGTGCACTTGTGACCCTGAGGGATAGGTTCTCCAGAGGCCTACGAGGCTTCCGTCGTGGTGAACTACAGCTGAGAAGTTTGCATCAATTCCGTCGAGCAAGGTTGTGGGATCGAGGATGATGATGGGGTCAGACCATGGTCCATAGGGTGAATTAGCAGTACAGATTACAGTAGGCTCGGTTGATGCGGCAACGTCGCAATCTGCAACCGGTTGTTGGGTAAGGGGATCACAATTGCAGGGGGCACCATATTCGGAGTAAGCTAATTTGCCATTGGCATCGACGCCGGCAGTAAGAAAGGCAATCCAATTGTTATTGGGCCCCCGATTCAAATCTATTTCATGGGCCATCCCGGGGAAGGCATCACTTTGATAGGTAAAAGGGCCACCGGGAGATGAACTGGTAGCATGGATAACTTTGGAGTTTCGTGCCCAGTATTGGATGTCACAATTCTGGTCGATGATACTGACCCACATATGGTAGATACCTTCATCGTCTTTTAAAATAGAAGCGCCCCAGGCATCGGTATGGCTAGGATTATACCGAGTAGATGGGGCTGTAGGTAAAACCTTGAGTGTTGCACAGTCGGCTCCGGTCCATCCGGGATCACAAACACAAAGGGTTCCGTTCCAGGTTCCATTGAAGCTACAGTTCTGGCTATAGGTTATAGTGAAGGAAAATAACCAGAGCAAGGCCAAAGACGCAAATTTCATACTGATAGGGGTTAGATTGTAGATGAAGTATTCATGCTTTTCTAAGATACCTTCTTTTTGTATGCGTGGCAGTTTAAGATACCTTTTGGGTAGGTTAATCCCAGTTTTGGTTGTGAAAAGCAGGATAACCGTTAGCTACCCCGGTAGTTTTTCAGCATGCGATCATCGTATATACCCTATCCAATCGATGATAGTATTGGACTTGGCGTTAAGAGTCAGCTATTATTTTAGGATTTGCCTTTGACTTGCTATTAGATCAGTCCCATATGGGTGTAGAAAGTTTTCATAGCAAGGGTCACCTCATAAGGTTTTTCAATAGCTGCGGAATGCCCAGCATCCTGAATACTAAAATATTGGGCGTTGGGTATGGTATCTGCGATACGTTTGTTGTAATGGGGAGGAGTAGCAGCATCTTGTTCACCCACCATTACGGCAGTAGGTACTTTGATATTAGAGAGCTTACTGAGGATAGAATCTCTTGAAAAGATGCCATGGCCAAAAAGCTCCATTCCTTTAATACTTTGGCTGGTTACAATGTTCTTCCATTTGTTCACTTCGTCCTGACGGGATGTATCTTTTAGGAAGGTATTATGAAATAATATGGACATCACCTGATTTTTTACGGGGAACCAACCTAAATTTTTTACGATCCAGAGGAGCAGTTTATTTTTTTTCAGGGACTTTTTACTTTCTTCTTCTGCTGAGGTATCCATCAGGACCAACGACTTGAGCAGATCGGGCCTACGGATGGCAATGCGCATGCCCACGAACCCCCCCGTCGACATACCGATAAAATGAACGGGCCCTAATGCAAGTTTTTCAATTAAAGAAATGGCATCGGTTACCAGATTATCTAATTCATAACCACTTTGGGGGACTTCACTTTTTCCGTGCCCCCGATGATCGAACGCGATGCAACGGAATTTATCCTTGAACGCATCAATCTGCCCCTGAAACATGGTATTATTCATAAGGTAACCGTGAGAGAAAAGTAGTGTTTCTTTTCCGGTTCCGAATGTGTTATAGTGCAATGTTACATTGTTTGCGATGACTGTGGGCATAATATTATGTTTATGATAAATCCAGTGAATTCTTAGTGGAAGGCATAATCAAATACTTACGAATCATTAATGCAACAAACAAAAGGTTAATGATCCATATGATCAGACCAACACCAAGTAGCTGAGCCGCAGCAGAATTAAATGTTTGAAACGCACTAAATTCTGATAATAGGGCACCGAGGAAACAAAGGTTTAGAATAAAAAAGATAAGGCCTATGATAAGCCCCAGATGCTTATATTGAATAAACAGTTGAACACCTATGATCAGAGCAGCACACAAACATACCGGATTCACATAGAAAGGGGTTGAATATCCAGCCATGAAGAACAAGATGATCAGGTAATACTCAGGTGATCGTAATAGCCGTTCTTTCATGGGGCATTATTATGAATTAGATTTGGAAATATGCGTGGTTCTCATTGACGCAGGCTATTATAATAAGTAATCTGAACGGCTTATAAAAGTGAATCCAGCGGATAGGTATTATTTTCTATATGTACCAAAGGATCGTTACCGGTTATGATCGTATCCATTGGGTTGATTATTGCTTAAGTGGTATGTTCAAGGGTAATATCCAGTCTGCTTTCTTATAAAAAGGATAGTCAACTTTGGACAGATCAACTGTGGTATTAATGAGGTCCGTTCTGGGTCTTCCGTTCAGGCCACACTGTGACCGGGCAAAGACGGAAACATTTTTCTGCCCTTCCTGTTTTTTTTGTTCTGCCAAGTAGTGGGCGAATTGTACGATCATATCGGGCTTTGACTTTATTTTGCTGCGTTGCCGTTTGGTAAGATAATCGGATAGATCAACTTCTGTGCGCAGTTTGGTTTGGTGGTCGAGCACGTAGAAGGCGATTTTTGTCGACTTACTCCTTAATTTCATATGCCAAGAGAATCGATGGCCCTCTTCGGTCCAACTGACATTACCATCAAATAGAAAATGGCGAAATGGTACGGTCAGCTGAATGAAGAAGTAGATACTTAGTCCCCAGAATACCCATTTAGGAGTGTGGAAGGAGGTTGGTTTTTTAAGATTAAATTGATCCCAGAATCTGAGTTTTTCGGGTGGGAAAAAGATCGCTGTGGCGGCAATCATAAACCAAGGGAATATTCCAATCGTGAACAATTTGTCGTTCAGCAAATGGAAAGAGGTTAGTACAATGGCGGCAGGGAAGCGTGTTTTTTTAAATAAGAGCAGAGGAAAAATGAATAAATCAAGAAGCAGGCCACTATAAGAAAAAAGGTAAACCATCCATTCTTCAGTAAACCATCGGCCGATGATGCCAAAATCATCTCTGGCGGCAAGCCATTTCCGCATAGGCTCACCTCGTAGCCAATCGCCATTTATTTTTGCAATTCCTCCGTAGATGTATACGATTCCCAACTGTAACCTTAACCACCAAAGGGTCCAGCTGGGGACCCAGTCGGTTCTTATTTTGGGAAATATTTTAGCATCCACCGAATAAGCTCGATTGGCGGGCAGGAAAATTAGAATGAAACTGAGCAGGGTGATCAGGTAAAAGTGATTGAGGTAATTGGTTTTATCGAGTAGGAAAATGTAAGAAAAACCGAGGAAGAATAGTACAGTACTTATCCGATAAAGGAAACCAATAGCAATAAAAAAAGCGAGTAGACCTAACACATAAAAATGAGTATACATGCCATCCCCCGGCCAAGGGGTTAACCAGCCAAAGCCTTCGTAAGTAAAAAAGAAATCAGGCTCGATAAAGTAGCGCTCAATCCAGTTGTGGTCGAAATACCGAAATGTTTCCCACATTAAAATCAGACCAAAGGCAATCCTAAAGAATACAATACCTGCAATATCAATGGGCTGGTTTAGTTGGTCTTTGATTTTTTGAAAGTCCATTGGTTGGTATTTTGTCCATGGTCCTCTTCAATTTAAAGCAATTATTTATGGTTTGCCAGTACAATCATACGAATCATGTATTGGTAATATAAAAAAGGAGTAGACGTGTACTTCATGGATGGAGTAATACAGATTTGCAGGGCCATTAATCCAATGATAATAAGGTGGAGGAGTACACGATTATTATTCTACGGACTAAATCCAGATTGGTACAAACCGCCGTTTGGGTATTGTTAGATGTATGTTAGCCCATGCGATTTTGTCCATTATGGTTTACCTTTTCCAGCAGTCGCGTTGGCATACGAGGAACGTAATTTTATGGAAGGCGATGAGGCGTACCCATTTTGCTGTGGGTGCTGACAAAGGAGGGGAGTATAAAGGGCATTTGCCCTTTATACTCGCTGTAGGACCATTAGTCAAGATTTGGCTGAGGAGTCATTCTCAGATATGGTTTTACTTCTGTGTGACCTTTAGGGAATAAATCGGGGATTTCTTCATTGGATACAGCCGGAACGATTACACAATCGTCGCCATTGTTCCAGTTAGCAGGGGTAGCTACTTTATGATAGGCTGTAAGTTGTAATGAATCAATCACACGCAGGAGTTCATCAAAGTTTCGACCCGTTGAGGCTGGATAGGTAAGGGTTAATTTCACTTTTTTATCCGGATCAATTACGAAGACGGAGCGAACGGTTAGTTTATTATCTGCATTGGGATGGATCATATCATAGAGCGTTGCGACCTGCTTATCTTCATCGGCAATGATAGGGAAGTTTACGGTTGTGTTCTGTGTTTCATTGATGTCATTGACCCAGCCATTATGTGAATCTAATCCATCAACGCTAAGCGCTGCTACTTTGACATTTCGTTTATCAAAAGCTTCTTTGTACTTCGCAACAGCACCCAGTTCGGTTGTACATACTGGTGTGTAGTCGGCTGGATGTGAGAACAGGATACCCCATCCATCTCCGAGCCATTCGTGAAAATTGATTTGACCTTCGGTTGATTCTGCGTTAAAGTCTGGGGCTTCATCACCTAATCTGATTGTACTCATGGTTTGGAAAATTTAGTTTTTAACATGAAGTGATTCAAGCTATATAACGCTTTAGATTAGCAATAGATTTAGTAGATCCATTCTTTGGAAATAAAAAGTTTTCAGCAAGGTGCTTGCAGCTTGGTTGCAAAGGTTATAGTTAAGTGGTAAGAAGGGATAATCTGTATCCTCTTTTTTACTGCTGTAAAAGTATATCGATCGCGTTTCAGGTTAGCGCTTTCATTTATTTTTTGTTGTTGCTGGCGGCTGTCAGCGCCTCTACTTCCCTCAATAAAAGAGGGAAAGCGGGGTACAACATTTGGCCATGATCATTGCCATCTAGTTCATATAGTTTAACATTTTTATGTCCGGCAACTTTCATCATTCGCATCATGTATGCATTTTCTTCATACCGTCCCAGCATTTCCAAGTTTCGATCACCGGTAATGATCAGTAGAGGTGATGCATCTGGTCGGACATGATATAAGGGAGCCATCTGGTCAATTATTGGTTGATGGCCAGGAATACCCATTTCCTTGCGTACAGTGAAGTGGGTAATAGCGTGCCCAGAAAATGGGATAAGGCCTGCAATATGATTGGCATCAATGGTATGCGAAGCTAAATAGGATTTGTCTAATCCTATCATATAGGTTAAATAGCCACCCGCGGACATACCCGAGACAAAAATGAGGTTCTTATTGCCGCCGTAGTCTTCGATATGATTGAATACCCAGGCCGTGGCAGCAGCAGCATCCTTGATACAGTTTATAGCTTTAACATTAGGGGCCAACCGATAACCAACACCAACTACGGCTATTCCGCGATTTTTTAGATAGTCAGGTATATAGCGTTTCCCAGCGGTTAATCCGCCACCATGAAACCATACAATGGTTGGAAAGTCTTTTTTCCCAACCGGATAGTAGACATCCAGAACACACATGTCTTTCATGTACGGGTTATTCCGAGTACTGTCATCTGGGTAATAGGAAGAGATGGTATCTGTTTGGTAGGTTACCAACATTTCACTGGCTTGTGCCAGTAGGAAGGCAGGTATAAAAAGGAATGTAATTAAAAGGTATGGCTTCATTTTTGTTGTGTTTAGTATCTACTGGAAGGCAGGGAGTAACCACCTGTATGATATAGTCAGACTATTGGGAATACCAGATGAATGCGTTGCTGTTCTTGATCATTCGCTCCATTGCGTATTGGATATGTTACGTATGATGGGCTTTATGAATCCTTACTTTCCTGATTTCATAGTTTGGATTCAGGAAATGGAGTACACCTTCCGTACCGCGGTACCAGAGCTTAATCGGAAGATACAAAAACGAGTTACTTTGTAAAAGCAACCTGAACTCACTTATTGATACTGTTGCAAAAGAAAACGCGCAGGTTATTGGTATTTTATTACACTGGAAACTACTTTCTAATTGGTGGTACTCGATATTTTTGGTCTGTTGAGGCGTAGCACCAAAAAAGCCAGTATGTCCTAACCGATTATACGCTTTACGAGTTGGTGTGTTGGTAATTAGGTTAGTACTAACACTTAGGGAAGTACGTGTATAAGAACACCTAATAGCGCTATGATTAAACACAATGGGGTGAAGATCAAGGTGTCTGCTTTTGCAAATTCAGTATCGTTAATTTTTTTGAAGAGGCCAATAAATTTAAATTCTCCAATGGCTCGCACAATAAAGAGGGAGGTAATAAACCAAGAGCTCCATTGCAATATTTCCGACGAAACAGAAAAGGATAAATATTCACTTTCCAGCAAGTATACAAACCCGAATAGGGTAAGGAGCAAGGCGACTAAGCCTGTAGCTAATCGAGGGATAGTGGGCAGTTCAGACTGTTTATCAACCGTAGGGATTACCTTTTTTAGCCCCCACTTTCCGCCCAAAAACCAATAAAAGTGAAAAGTGGCAAGGACCACAAACAAACAGGATAAGACTATGGACAATATAATTTGTCTCATAAAGATGGTATGGAAAGCATTTGTTCTGCTTGTTTTCTATTGACGGACGCAGGTGTTAATCGCATCATGAGATTTCGTAGATCAGCTAGGATAGGACTAGATATGTGGCCTACATTGCCGATTCTGCGGCTTAACCTGGCTACTTTTTGAGCTTTTTGGAGTCTTCTTTTT
>JABSSK010000154.1 GCA_013214265.1 Saprospiraceae bacterium
TCCTTCGGAGCCGCAGAGTAATGTAGAGAAGTTGAACGGTTCACCTTTCTTATGAAAGGGTTGTTGACGTAACAGTAAGTCGACAGCAAAGCCTGTGTTTCGCCTTTTGATTGCAGGTCGGGGAAACTCTTTGTTAATTTCATCTTGAATTTCCTCTTGTACTAAAGCTTCGTGTATTTGTTGATAGACTTTGTATTCGAGGGTGTTTCCATTGAGTTTCTGCTGGAATTCGTCGGAAGATAGGGAAGTGAAGGTTGCTTGTGAACCGTCACTGAGCATAGCTTCTAGTTCCAGCACATGATCACGTGTAGAGCCATAAATAATGGAGGTGGAGCCACAAGCGTTATTACCTACCATCCCACCGATCATACAGCGATTGGCGGTGGATGTATTGGGTCCGAAAAATAAGCAATGTGGGCGAAGCACTTCGTTGAGTTGATCGCGAATAACGCCTGGTTGAACCCGCACCCATTTTTCCTGTGGGTTTATCTCTAGAATTTGATCCATATACCGGCCCATATCCACTACGATTCCTTCCCCTACACATTGACCTGCCAGGGATGTTCCTGCGGCTCTTGGAATTAATGATGTTTTATGGCGGTGTGCAAAATTTATAATGTGGCGTAGGTCGCTGCTGGATTTGGGAAGAGCTACGGCCAGCGGTAATTCCCGATATACGGATGCGTCGGTAGCATACAAGGTACGCAGTAGGGAGTCGTAGTGTAAGTCGCCCTCTAATTGATCGGAGAGGGCAGAAAGGTCTTCTTGCATGGCTGATAAATTTGTAGGGCTCCGTTTTTTGGACTGGATCCGTTCAAACAAATTAAGGAAAAATTAAACCATCAGGAAGATAAAGCGAAAAAGTTAACGAGCTTGTATAGACATTTCGATACGTCGATTCTGCTTTCTGGATGCTTCGTTAGTATTGGGTGTAATGGGCATATCCGAGCCGTATCCAGTTGTAGAAAACTGGTCATTTAGAATTCCTTTTTCCCGAAGAAAGGCAGATATCGATTCCGCTTGTGCATTAGTAAGTTGCCGCATAGATGCGGGATCGCTTGTATTATCTGAGTGACAATCAATTGCGATGAAAATTTCGGGATAGGCAATCAGAACGAGTGCGAGTTGGCTGAGTTCGTTTTCAAGTTGTGCGGACAGCGTTGTTTGATCTGGTGGGAAAGCATGTAGAAAAGTATACAGTTCGCGATAATAATTTTTCTTTGTTGAAGATATTAAATTGAAGAGCTTGTCGGCTATTGAACCGATTTCGAATGCATACTCTGCTAATTCTTGGCGGGCAGCAATTTGACCAAGGGACAGTTGTTTGGGAATTGGATCTAAGGCATCTAGCGGATCGTCCATGGTGGTTACATCGGCACTTTCGGACTCAAAAGGAATGGTTGTGGAATCTTTATAATTTTTTGTGGAGAGCCACTCCATAATCCAATATGCAGCAATTGCGGTTACCAAAAAAAGGATAATAAGAGCTAGAATCTCTCTCGTTCTTGTATTCATTCCCGACTGTTTTGGGATTTGGCACCATCAGGAACTTCATATGAAATATCGATATCATCCAATACCATATCTAGGATGGGGTCATCCCCTCGGGTATATCCATCTTTCAGGTGGTGACCATATAACGAACCCAGTGTATTCCAATAAAAAGCAGTAAGACCGTTTTTGAGATCTTTAATGAGAGTAAACATGGGTGTTTCGAGTTCCTTTTCGATCATCTTAAACAATATCATGCCTTGCAGTCGAGTAAGTCCTTTAAGAGGTTCCTCGAACTCTTCTTTCAATTCTTTTTGTAGCCTGCGGATGTGTTTTCTTCTGTCTTTTTTATTCATTTCGTTTACCTCGACTTCCAATTCTTTAAAAATGCGGATGGATTCAGAAGCATAGGGGTACACGATATAGGCATATTTTCTGTACCGGCGATATTTTCTATAATCTTCGGGATTATCGAAGGTGCGGGAAGAGGATATGGGGACTTCGGTAAGTTGGGCCATTACGATGGTATCACCGCATTCATCGACAAGGTATTCAAATATTTGACCATCAATAGTGATTTCACCCCGAATTTCTTTGGTAGGGGGTTGTACGTTTTGAGCAGACGATTGACAACAAAAGGCAAGAAAAAAAACAAATATGAGAACCTTCCGATACATATCTTCAAGGATTTTCAAAATTGCTAAAACAACTTAACGCGCAAAAAGTAGTCTAAGTTGTGGCTAAGTAAAATGAAATAACTTTACCCATCAGGTATTTAACATACAGGAAGTAACCTACGGAAAATTGTGGAATAAGTCCAATTTAAATATTACTACTTGGTAAGTTGTCGGGCAGCTTTCATGGGAATACCAATGCATTTCTTTTCCATGTAAGAGAGCATACGGTCAACGAGTTCGCGGGTATTGTCATCAAGGGATTCTACTTCTTTGCGGAAAACATTATTCATCGCATGCGACTTGATGGCTTTTATTTCATTGGGCACCGATTGCATAGCGAGCTCAACTTGCCTTTGGCGATACAGATCAGGAAAATCTGATAATAACTCATGAAGCAAGTCTTTAGCGATACTGACTTCTTTTTGGCGGAAAGCCATATTTTCTTTAGCGAGCGCACGTAAACCTTCGATCTCTATATAGTTAATATCGAACTGGGTAATGACATCAGGATGTGTATTGTGTGGAATAGCCAAATCAATGACTACTTTTCGGTTAGTTTCCCCGGCTAGCAATTGTTGATAAGTGGGTACGTCCAAAATGGGGTCTTTAGCTCCTGTACATACGATAATGCCATCGAAACCTCGGTCGAATGACTTTAGTTCAGTAAGTGTCCGAGCATTACCCGATACGGTTTGCGCTATTGTTTGGGCTTTTTCAATGGAACGATTAAACACCGTGATATCTGAAAAATCATGTTTAGCCAGAAATTTGGCGACGAGCTGATTCGTTTGGCCAGCACCAATTATAAGTAGTCGACTTTCTTTCGGCAGGCTTGTACGGAGTAGTTTTTGTATGGCGAGAGAAACAATAGAAACGGGTTTTTCTCCGATTCGAGTGCTGGAGTATACTTTCTTGGCTGACATGACAGCATGATCCATGGCTAGCCGGATATTATCATCACACAAACCTCGTTTTCTGCTTAAGGCATATGCTTCGCGAAGTTGACCTAGGATTTGCCGTTCGCCGATGACCAGCGAATCGATTGAGGAAGCTACTTCAAATAAATGACTTAAGGCGTCCATTCCTTCGAGCATGCGTGCATTTTCCATTCCTAGCTGGAGTGCTTCGTCGGTTAGTTCGGGATTGATGAACTGGAAAAACGATACCAAGAAAATCTCATCAATAGGTTTATCTTGGGTAAAAAAGAACATGATTCGATTACAAGTGGACAAATACATCAATTCGGAAAGCTGGAAGTATACTTTCAGGTCTTTGAGTCTCTGGTCTAGATCAGCCTCTTTGTCAGCGTGTATATCAAACAGGCTAATCTCTTTGAGATTTATTTGTTTATGTGTTAGTGTTATGATTTTGTATTTCTCCAACATGTTGAACTCTGCCTTAGGCGTTGAATGCAAAAATAGTTTGCGGATTATGATATAATGTCACGAAACTGTAAACTGGTTAAACAAAAACCGGTTTTCATTTATTTAAACAGATTGGTGACATTGTCAAATACTGGGTTTGCTTCCCTTGATTATGTGGTGCTGAAACTAGTGTGCATACGTTTTGAGCTTAGGGTTTGAATGGGATGCAATAATTGTGACTTTAGTTTTTAAGTAATTGTAAACCAGTTAATTATTTGATGTTGAATTGCGGGTTATCGTTAGCTTTGGTTAAGTATATTATGCAAAGATACACCTTGTTTAAACAGGTTTGTGTAGGATGATGGAATAGCCCTGTTATATATATTGAATCTATTTAAACAAAACAACAAATTTGGGCTAATTGGAGTTTTGTTCCAGTTCTAATTTCTGATTTATTTAATATTTTTTTGAGCGGCAGCATTCACGAAAAGCGTGTTACCAATTTGCGTATATCCTTTAAAGACAGAAATACCATCGTGCTTAATTAATTCATCCCGTAGGCCAATAATAGTTAGGTCGGCATCCTGTGATTTTTCATTAATGATTTGCTTGGTATCCGTAGCCTCTTTTGTAGGAATAATCTGAATATTCTTAGGTGAGATAGGTAATTGACCCGCTTCGATAAGAATACTTAGTCGTTCTCGTTCTTCTTCAATCGTTTCTTCGGGGAAGATGGCGAATATTTTGATGGTTGCTCTTTTCCATTCTGGGTGTCCAACGATGATATATCCCAAAAGAATCATGAGGTTAGCGTTGACATAATCGGTGGAGGTTATCCAGATATGAATACTTTGTTTAAGGCCGTAACCGCGTTCACTACTTCCTAATATAATGAGGTCAAAGGCAATGGATTTAATTAATTTGAAATTGCCGGCAATGTCCTCCATATTGTCAGGTGACTTTTTGGAGAATTCCAGTAGTAATAGATTGTTTTCGGTACCTGATATCCCTGGAAGTTGAATGGTTTGTGCAATAGCGGAGGTATAAGATGGGCTAATCAGGGTATCGATATAAATTTTGCTATTGGTTACCTCTGCCATTTTGATGAGTCGATCTTTACTGGCTCGAGCTTCCTGATAGGTACTTTTTGAGAGGTATCCTTCAATTTTATGTATGTAGGTACCGAAGCCATACCGTTGGGATAGCCATCGCAATAAATCGAAAGCTGCTAGTCGAGAAAAAGAATGTTCTGAAATGCAAACAGCGGAAGGACGCCAGCTTCCTGTTTGTTCTTTTTCAGCTTTCTGAAGGAATACTTGTAATTGGCGACTAATCTGAAAGATAACACCTTGGAAAATAAGGGATAAGTTCTTTTTATCTGGGTTATAATAATTGATTAAATAGTAAAAGGCTGCCATTAGCCCTAGTGCAAATACGGCATATCCTGCATTCATAAAGAACATTAGTCCGAAGCAAGCTAGTGCGCCAAAAAGAGAGAGGTACCATCTTGAGCGGAATGTGGGTCGATAAGAAGGGTCAGCAGCAAAATGTTGCAGGAAAGAGATTAAGCAAAGGGTACCGTAAGTAACCATGAAAAACATGGATATAATTTCGGCGACAAAGTTGAGCTCTCCGATTACAATAAAAACAAAAGCCAGTAATATGGTCACTAAGGTTGAGTTGTAAGGTTCGTCGGAATCACCTCGTCCTTTTGATAACCATTTGTTAAAGCCATTAGAGGGAAGCACGTGGTCGCGTGCGATGGCTTGCAGGGTACGAGGAGCAACCAAAATGGAACCCAGAGCAGATGAGATGGTTGCTGCTGCTAAACCGGTGGGGATAAGCCACCAGCCCTGCCAGGCAATATCTGCCATCACCAGTTTACTGGTATCAGCGAGCGCTTCCAAAGGAGCAGAGACGGCAAGTTTGTAAGCGATAAAGAAATAGACGATCATCCCCGAGAGCGTAGCGGCCACTGTTCCTAGCGGAATGGATTTACCTGGATTTCGCAAGTCGCCTGATAATCCTACGCCAGCTGTCATACCCGTAAAGGCGGGAAATATAATGGCGAAAACAGTAAAAAAACCAGGCACTTCGAATGGTTTTTCCGGTGTAGTTCGGTTTTGGCTAAAACCTTTACTAACCATCTCTCGGCGGTTGTTAGAAAATGATGCTGAGGAATCGGTAGGCGGTAGAGGCAAATTAGTGGTCTGTTGCAAGTTATTATTCTGAATAACTTGCATTTGTTCGGCTTTAACCCTGGCGAACGGATCAAGCTTGTTCGTCTGACTGTAGGGGGTGACACCAATAAAGAAAGCGACCAATGAAAAAAACAAGGTGGCTACAACCACATAAAGCATCTTTACGCCCAGGTCAGCTCCTTTGGTCAGGACCACGGCCATGAGCAGGAAAAGTGCAGGAATACTCACTGTTTGTTTTTTGGAAAGTAACCAGGCTAGGTTGGGGTCCAGGACATAATTATTCTGTATGTAATCAAACAAAGAGGTAAAGGCTTCGGAAAAGGCAATAATGTAGAATGCTACGCTAATAGCTTGGGAGAAGTATAATGCAATGCCAATTGAAGAGCCTATAACTAGACCAAATGACCGGGAAATGATATAGTATTCTCCACCCCCTTCTACTTTCTGGTTGGTAGCTATCTCCGCAATAGCCATGGAAGTAGGAATAGTCACGGCGTGACCAATCAGGATAATAGCGAAAGTACCAATAAGACCAACTGTACCTACGGCGAACCCAAACCTAAGGAACATCACTGCTCCCAGGATGGTGGAAATAGCGGTAAAGAAAACCGGAGCTGTTCCAAACTTTCTGACCTGATCACTCATGCGTATGTTCTTCTAATCAATTTGTTGTGAGCGAATTATTTTACCGAAAGGTAAACAGCATTCGCGTATATCTGTCATAAAACCATAAGAGTTTGTGTTTTATGCTTAATTTTGCCCGCAACAAACCCAAGTAATGTTTTCGTTGGGGTAAAATTATTAATAATTCTCTCAGAAACGTCATTTTCATGTATCGTACACACAATTGTGGGGCACTTCGGATGGATCATGTGGGTCAAACAGTGACTCTTAGTGGTTGGGTTCAAGCCAATCGAGATTTTGGAGCTTTAACATTTATCGATTTGCGCGACCGGTATGGGATTACGCAACTGGTTTTTAGTATGGACGATCATGCAGAAATGTGCGAGCAGGCGCGCAAGCTAGGCCGGGAGTTTGTTATACGAATTGAGGGTCTGGTGAGAGAAAGAAGTAATAAAAACCCAAATCGTGCTACTGGAGATATAGAAATTGATGTTACTTCTCTGGAGTTGCTCAATGCATCGAAGGTGCCTCCATTCACCATTGAGGATGATACAGATGGAGGGGATGATTTACGGATGAAATATCGCTATTTGGATTTACGTCGTGGCCCCGTTCAGTCGAATATTATCTTTCGGTCGACATTAGCTTTGGAAACGCGTAAATTCTTATCGGAGCAGCACTTTGTTGAAATAGAAACGCCTTTTCTGATAAAAAGTACACCGGAAGGGGCCCGCGATTTTGTAGTTCCAAGTCGAATGAATCCGGGTCAGTTCTATGCCTTACCTCAATCCCCACAGACATTCAAGCAGATCCTGATGGTTTCTGGTTTTGATCGTTATTTCCAGATTGTCAAATGTTTTCGCGATGAGGATTTACGGGCAGATCGGCAGCCTGAGTTTACACAGATCGATTGTGAGATGGCATTTGTTACGCAAGAAGAAGTATTACAGACCTTTGAAGGGTTGGCACGCCATCTGTTCCAAGAAACGATTGGCCTAGAATTACCCACTTTTGAGCGGATGAATTATGATGATGCCATCCGTTTGTACGGATCGGACAAACCGGACAAGCGTTTCGGTATGCTTATTCATGATTTGAATGATTACGCCCAACAAAAAGGATTTAAAGTTTTTGACAGCGTTGAATTGGTAGCTGGTATTTGTGCGAAAGGTCAGGCATCATCGACTAGAAAACAGTTGGATGAATTGACCAATTGGGTGAAACGCCCTCAGATTGGTGCGAAAGGGCTGGTTTATGTAAAGTATAACGAAGACGGGACGTTCAAATCGTCGGTAGATAAATTCTTTGATGCGGCAGCGTTACAGTCGTGGGCTGACCATTTGGGTGCTGAGCCAGGTGATCTATTACTGATATTGGCTGGGGAAGATGAAAAAACAAGAAAGCAACTGGGGGAATTGCGTTTGGAGATGGGGCGTCGGCTCGGACTGATGCAGGCGGGTGATTTTAAGCCCCTGTGGGTGGTTGACTTTCCGCTATTGGAATGGGACGAGGATGAGGAGCGCTTCTTTGCGATGCACCACCCATTCACCTCACCCAAGAAGGAAGATATACCCCGAATGTTAGATGGTGATTTTGAAACGATGAAATCCTTACGGGCGGATGCTTACGATTTGGTGATTAATGGTGTTGAGATTGGGGGTGGGTCCATCCGTATTCACGATCGGGCATTACAGTCCAAAAACTTTAAATTGCTAGGGTTTACGCCAGAGGAAGCGGAGGAGCAATTTGGGTTTCTACTGGGTGCTTTTGAATATGGAGCGCCACCACATGGAGGTATCGCATTTGGCTTTGATCGTTTGTGTGCCGTTATGAATGGGCAGAACTCTATTCGTGATTTTATTGCCTTCCCCAAAAATAATCAAGGACGGGACATGATGATTGACTCCCCTGCTTTGGTGGACCAAAAACAATTGAATGAGTTGGCACTTGCATTGAATCTGCCTGAGCAGGAATAACCTTATTTGAATCGCTTATGATAATACCTACTGCATCCTTGGGCCATGATGGCCCCCAACTCCCACGGCTGGGACTAGGCTTAGCGGCTTTGGGGCGTCCAGGTTATATTAATTTGGGGCACGAGAATGATTTTGCTGAAGGTTACGTTATTGAGGCGATGGAGCGTCGAACACATAGGATGCTGGATATGGCCTATGCATCTGGTATGCGTTATTTTGACGTAGCTCGATCCTATGGGCGAGCTGAGCAGTTTATGCAGTCCTGGTTGGAGGTTAATCAGCCAGATGACGTTTATGTTGGCTCCAAATGGGGGTACACGTATACTGCGGATTGGCAGGTAGAGGCAGAGCGGCACGAGGTGAAAGAGCATTCGTTGACGAAACTTAATCAGCAATGGGCAGAATCAAAAGTATTGTTGCCTTATTTAAAGTTATATCAAATTCATTCCGCAACGCTGGAGTCGGGTGTTTTGGATAACGAAGCGGTTCTGGAACGATTAGGAGAACTGAAAGCTAGCGGCCTGAAAATAGGTTTGAGCCTGTCGGGGGTTCATCAGTATGATACTCTGGCTAGAGCAATGCTTATTCGATGGGAGGGTGCTTATTTATTTGATGTGGTACAGGTGACTTATAATATTCTGGAACCATCAATGGGTAATATACTTCAGCAGGCTGTGGATTCAGGTATGGGGGTTATTGTAAAAGAAGCATTAGCTAATGGAAGGTTAACGATGCGTAACCATGATCCTGCTTTTGCAAAAACAAAAGAAACCTTGACGCAAATAGCCCGCGCCCATCAATGTGGAATGGATGCTGTAGCATTGGCTTTTGTATTGGCGCAGCCTTGGGCGAATATGGTGCTGAGTGGGGCGGCGGTTGAAACGCATTTAGAAGCTAATCTGGCTGCTGCCCGTATTGTACTCACCGGTGATGAGATGGAGCAATTGGCCCAATTTGCACTTACCACTGAACAGTACTGGCAGGACCGGAGTCGGTTGGCCTGGAATTAATGTCAGGGGTAAATAGCGTTACAGGTAAAATACACAAGAAAGCCGCATGCTTTTTAAAGCATGCGGCTTTTATTTAGGCCATTTATATGTGTTAACGGGCGTAGGAAACGGCGCGTTTTTCGCGAATGACCGTTACTTTAATTTGCCCTGGGAACTGCATTTCATCCTGGATTTTTTGGGAAATCATGAAGGATAAGTCGTCAGCGTATTCATCGGATACTTTTTCACTTTCTACGATTACGCGCAATTCGCGTCCCGCTTGCATAGCGAAAGCTTTTTGTACCCCTTCATGGCTCATTGCAAGTTCTTCTAATTCGCCAATACGTTTGAGGTAACTTTCCAGAATTTCACGTCGCGCACCGGGGCGCGCACCGGAGATGGCATCGCAAGCCTGAACGATTGGAGAGATGATATTATTCATTTCGATCTCATCGTGGTGGGCTCCTACCGCATTTATAACAGCTTGGTGTTCGCCATGTTTTTCACACATTTTCATACCTAGCAGGGCATGTGATAGCTCGCTTTCTTCTTCGGCAACCTTTCCTATGTCGTGTAATAAGCCTGCTCGTTTTGACATTTTCACCTGCTTAGGGTTGAGGCCCAGTTCGGCTGCCATGATGGCGCACAGGTTAGCCGTTTCGATGGAGTGTTTTAGCAGATTCTGGCCGTAAGAAGAACGGAAGCGCATTCGGCCAACCATTCTGACTAAGTAAGGGTCAAGTCCGTGCAAGTCGAGTTCGATAACGGTTCGTTCACCAATTTCAATTATTTGCTCAGTCAGTTGCTTGCGGGTTTTAGCCACAACTTCTTCGATTCTGGCAGGGTGAATACGCCCGTCAGCTACGAGCTTTTTCAGCGCGAGGCGGCACACTTCTCGACGAATGGGATCGAAGCTGGAAATCACGATAGCTTCGGGTGTATCATCTACAACAATTTCGGCTCCGGTAGCCGCTTCGAGTGCTCGAATATTACGGCCTTCCCGACCAATAATTTGACCTTTGAGGTCATCACTATCCAGATTAAAAACAGAAACGGTATTCTCGATCGAATATTCTGCACACA
>JABSSK010000155.1:0-4393 GCA_013214265.1 Saprospiraceae bacterium
CAGGAAGCCATAGTAACCCTCTCATTGGACTATGAATCATTGCAATCCTTTAGAAAAAACCTCAATTTCCTAGCAGATCGTGACCACTTCGTAATTGAATCGTCCTAAATCAGCATCCATATTATTTTTGTTATACTTTGACAATAGACAATCCCCTAAACATGAACCCTACTAAAAAAGTATTTCTTCTATTTTGCCTTGGCTTTTACTTGTTCTCCATCACCAATTGTACACCTGTAAGAAGTACGTCCACGTCTTCAAATTCCTACGAACGCCCGTCTAATAAAGAGATGCGCCTTCGTCAAGATGTCCTAACATTTGCCAAAAAATTTCAGGGAACCAAATACACTTACGCTGGGAAAGAACCACGAACTGGCTTTGATTGCTCTGGATTTACCTCTTATGTTTTGGCTCGCTATGATATTTCACTTTCCTCCAGCTCCAGGCAACAAGAAAATCAAGGTAAAAAATTAAACCTCGATCGGGTACAATCAGGGGATTTAATCTTTTACCGCCGACCAGGCAATGATCGTGTTTTTCACGTTTCGCTAGTCGTTGATAATACCAGAGAAGGTATCGAGGTTATCCATGCGACTTCCCGAGGGGTTGTCATTGATAATATTTCCACATCATCATATTGGAAGCCAAAGATTTCTACCGCTCGTGATGTAATTTCAAATTAAATATTGGTATTTTAGGCGCCAATTCCCCACCGAGGGTTGCCTGTACACCTCAGCCTTAACCTAAATCGCAGCAGTGAACCCACAGGTTCAACAATTTGCGTTTATACTCATTATATACCTATGCTAGCTGCACTCGGTTATTTGACTGGCAAAACAACAATTGCAACATGGTTAATTTAATTCTTTTTGGCCCTCCAGGCTCCGGAAAAGGAACCCAAGCCAAAAAATTGGTAGAAAAATTTGATTTACTCCATATCTCAACCGGTGATTTATTCCGCTACGAAATGGGCAATAATACACCCTTGGGGCTAGAAGCTAAAAGCTACATTGAAAAAGGAGAACTCGTCCCTGATTCCGTCACCATTGGTATGTTACGTAATAAAGTAGAAAGTAACCCCAATGTTTCTGGTTACATCTTCGATGGCTTCCCCCGAACTATTCCACAATCCGAAGCCCTCGATGCTCTGCTCGCAGAAAAACAAAATACGGTTCATCGACTCATTATGCTCGATGTTCAGGATGATGAAATCGTTAGCCGATTGCTCGAAAGAGGTAAAACATCAGGGCGTAAAGATGATTTGGACGAGTCCATTATCCGCAATCGTATTGATGTCTATAAATCAGAAACCGCTCCGGTTTTTGCATTTTATGATACACAAGGAAAAGCTATTAAAATAAATGGTGTAGGTTCCATTGAGGATATATTCAATCGCTTAAGCGAAGAAGTGAGCCAGTTAGCCTAACACTTCGCCTAAATCATTCCTTTTAGGTATACGCTTTTGGTCGTATCTTTGCAGTCTTTATCAAACACCGTGGTACATGGCCGAAAGGAACTTCGTCGATTACGTTAAGATTAATTGCCGCTCTGGAAAAGGAGGGGCCGGGTCTACTCATCTGAGACGAGAAAAATATAATCCTAAAGGGGGACCAGACGGAGGTGATGGTGGCCGCGGTGGGCATATCATCCTGCGGGGAAACCGAAATGTATGGACCTTGCTCAACCTCAAATATCGTAAACACGTAAAAGCTGGGCATGGTATGCCCGGCAGCTCCAATAACAAGTTTGGTGCTAATGGAGAAGATATTATCCTAGATGTACCACTAGGAACAGTCGCCAAAGATGCAGAAACCGGTAAAATCGAATTCGAAATTACCGACCATGAACAACAAAAAATTCTGGTCGCTGGTGGTAGAGGCGGGCTGGGTAACAGCCACTTCAAATCGTCAACCAACCAGACCCCACGATACGCTCAGCCCGGAGAACCAGGTATCGAAGCCTGGAAAATACTGGAACTAAAAGTACTCGCAGATGTTGGACTCGTTGGATTTCCCAATGCAGGAAAATCAACCCTCCTATCTGTCGTGTCCGCCGCCAAACCCAAAATAGCCAGCTATGCATTTACCACCCTAGTACCTAACCTAGGCGTAATAAGCCACCGAGATGGTCAGTCTTTCATCATGGCTGATATCCCTGGAATCATTGAAAATGCACACCAAGGCAAAGGCCTCGGACATCGATTCTTGAGGCATATTGAACGCAATGCAACCCTCCTGTTCATGATCCCTGCCGATGCAGATTCCATAAAAGAGCAATACCGCATCTTACTCAGCGAACTCGAAATGTACAATCAGGAACTGCTGGATAAACCGCGAATTCTGGCCATTACTAAATCTGATCTCCTCGATGAAGAACTCAAAGAAATGCTTACCGAAGAGATACCTAATCATATTCCTTACGTTTTCATATCATCCGTAGCGCAACAGGGCCTGCAAGAACTAAAAGATATGCTCTGGAAAACGATTAACGAGCATCGTGAAGAACAAAACCGCCTTGCCCGTGTCTCAGAATGGCGCCAAGGGTGGTTCGAAGAAGAATAACTACTACTACAATGTCTAGGGATATGCAAGTATATAATAACCCCTTGTTGATATCTCATTTTCCAATTTCGCACACCTCAGTGTTCAAAAACGAACACATTTAAATAAAATAATACTCATACTAACCTAGTAAACAGCACTTTAATTTTTGGCACACCCCATGCATATGTAATAATAAAAGACATTACATCTTCATGGATAAACCAATCACAAAACAAACAAAGCGCAGAGCACAAAGCCAAACTGTATTGCGCTGGTTACTCATCGTTGGCGGCTTTGTTACACTCCTACTCGTTGTTCGCAACCTACTAAAAACAAAGGTAGAAGCTGAAACATTTCAGTTTGCTAAAATCGAACGTGGAACGATCGAGAATACCATTACCGCCTCTGGAATGGTCGTACCCTTATTTGAACAACAGATTGTTTCCCCGATACGTACTGCCATTAAGGAAGTGCTGAAACCCTCAGGTACCACCGTAAAAGAAGGAGAAGCCATATTATTACTCGACGACGAATTCGTTAGGCTCGAATACGAATCCCTTCGTGATCAGTTGGAGCTAAAAAACAACAACCTAACCCGCCTGAAATACGAGTACGATAAGAACATTAAAGAGCTCGATTATAACAATCAAATCAAAGGTCTTGAACTCGCTCGTCTGGAATCTCAACTGGCCGACGCCGAAAGGTTATTAAAAATAGGATCCGCAACCCAAGAAGAAGTTGAACAGGCTCAACTTCAATTGGGTATCGCTAAACTGGAGAAAAAAAAGCTAGAAAACAATCTGACTTTTAGCCAGCAGGTATTACCCGGTGACCGCAGAAACTTAGAACTCGAAACCCTGATCGAAAAGAAAAAACTTCAGGAATTCCAACGAAAACTCCGGGAAACTAAAGTTTCTGCGCCACGCGAAGGGGTCATTACCTGGATCAATGAAGATATTGGAAAGACCGTTAGTCAAGGTGAACTAATCGTCCGCTTGGCTGATTTGGGCCGCTTCCGTATCGAAGCCAGCTGTAGCGATCGCTATGCACAATACGTGAAAGTTGGCCAGTCGGTTCGCGTTCGAATTAATCGCAAGGACTTAACAGGTATAGTAACAACCATCCTACCAGCTGTCGAAAACAACACCATTTCTTTTAATGTCGAGCTAACTCAACCCGACAGTCCACTACTGCGCCCAAATATGCGGGTAGAAGTATTTCTGATCAGCAATAAGCGCGAACAAGCCCTTCGCCTACGAAACGGCCCGGTATTTACGGGAGCTGCCAATCAAAATCTATTTGTTGTTCGTGGCCAGGAAGCCGTTCGAGTAACGACTCGAGTAGGCCTTACGGGTATTGATTTTGTGGAACTGCTAGACACGGATCTTCAGGAAGGTGACCAGGTTATAATTTCTGATATGCGCGATTATGATCACCTCGATCGCATTCAACTCCAATAGACATGAACATTGCCAAATACCATTTACTTATTATCTACAGCTTTTTGCCATCCCTGATGATTGGTCAAAACAGCCTACCTGATAGTCTCAGTCTTCAAGCATTCTTGCAACTAGCAGTCGAGCAGTCCATTGACAAATACGTATCACAAACAGAACTTGAAGTAGCAGAACTTAACTATCAGCTCTTTCAAGCCTCCTTGCGGCCTCAAATCACTGCCGATGCTAACTTCCCAAATTACCAGCGAACCAACAGTGAGATTATTCAACCCAATGGTACGATTCGCTTCCAGCCTGTTCGCAACAACAACAGTAGTTTGGGGGTGAGTATAACCCAGAATATTCCGCAAACCGGAGGTGCTATTTTCCTTCTTACCAACCTCCAACGATTTG
>JABSSK010000155.1:4403-10379 GCA_013214265.1 Saprospiraceae bacterium
TGACGACTTCGAGACCAATGATCGTTTTTATAACGGTATACCTTTTCGGCTAGGTCTAGTTCAACCTCTTTTTGGCTTTAATGCCTTTCAATGGGACCGCAAGATCGAACCTTTACGCTTGACAGAAGCATACAAACGATACCAGAGCGACGTAGCTGCAATCCGTTCGGAAGCTACCCAATTATTCTTTGATGTGTTGCAAGCGCGAACAGAACTTAATATTGCGGTATCAAACCGATTGAGTAACCAGGAATTGTATGATATCTCCAGAGAACGTCATGCCCTGGGAAAGATATCGGATAGTGACCTCATCCAATTGCAGGTAAACCTGATTTCTGCTCAACGAAGTGAACGGAATGCCCAGCAAAATCTGAGTAATCGATCCGCAGCGTTAATGAACTATCTAGGACGCCCATCCGAAGAAACCACCATCAATCCCAAAACACCGGAACGTACGCCAGTATTTGAAGTAGATGAAGCACAAGCCATACAACAAGCAATAGCCAACCGAGTTGAAGTAAGTCAGTTTGATCGCCAAATTCTGGAAGCAGAACGGCGTGTTGCTGAAGCCAAAAGAAATGGAGGGTTCCAAGCTGACCTAGTTGCTTCTTTTGGGCTCACCCGATCGGCTCAAGATATAGAAGAGATTTACCGCGACCCCCAACAGGAGCAACTAATTCAGATTCAATTGAGTGTGCCTTTACTTGACTGGGGGCGACAAAAGAATACAGTTGGTCTGCAGCAAAAGAGGCTAGCGCTCGTGCAACAACAGGTAAAACAGAATGAAATTTCACTGAGAACGAATGTTCTGCAAACGGTACAAGCATTCCTTAATCTACAACAGGAAGTCCAATTAGCCAAAGAACTTCAAATACTCGCTCAGAAACGATTTGATATCGCTCGAGATAGCTATCGCCTTGGTGCGATCAATGTTACTGACCTCATCTTTAGCCAGCAGGAAAAAGATTTGGCCCTCCGTACTTACATTTTGGTGTTAGGCGATTACTGGCTATCCTTTTATCGCCTGCAACAGTTAACCCTTTTCGATTTTGAAACCAACCAACCATTAACATTTTAAAACCTTTATCATGATACAATTAAAAGAAGTAAGTAAGGTCTACCAAACCAAAACCATCGAAACAACTGCACTCAACAACATTTCCATTCAGGTATCCAGCGGGGAATTCCTATCCATTATGGGCCCCTCCGGTTGTGGGAAAAGTACGTTATTAAATATTATGGGAATGATTGACGAACCTTCCTCAGGAAAAGTTACCATTTCCGGACAAAGCATTTCCAATTATCACTCCAAAGCACTGGCACGTTTCCGAAACCAAAAATTGGGCTTTATTTTCCAGAGCTTCCACCTGATTAATGAGCTTTCCGTCATCGATAATGTAGAACTACCTCTTATTTATCGTAAAACTTCTGCCCGAGAACGCCGCAAAATGGCAGCGGAAGCCCTAGAACAAGTGGGCCTCAAGAACCGCATGAAGCATTTTCCCGGCCAGTTATCTGGTGGGCAAAAACAACGAGTGGCTATCGCTCGCGCTATTGTCGGAAAACCCGGAATCATACTGGCCGATGAGCCCACCGGAAATTTGGATAGCGTGATGGGTGCAGAAATCATGGATATCCTACTAAAACTTAATAAGGAACTAGGCACAACCATTGTAATGGTTACCCACGATGAAACTATGGCTCAAAAAACCCATCGCCTAATTCGTCTTTTCGACGGCAGTCAAGTTCAATAACTCATCTAAAACGCTTGTAATCATGATATCTAATTACTTAAAACTCGCCATTAAGGTGTTAGGTCGACGAACCTTCTTCACCGCTATCAGTCTCTTTGGTATCAGCTTCACCCTGATGGTCCTGATCTTATTATCTGCCTTTATAGATGCTGAATTTGGAAACCACCAGCCCCTAACCCAAAAAGATGATATGGTGTTTTTGGAAAGGGCAATGATGAAGCTGATAGTACAGGATACCACATGGGAAGTGGACTCCTTGCGCCTTGACGGGAATATGGTATACGATTCCACCATGCAGGTCAAAGACATAACAACCAGTACCAGTACCGCTTCGGCCGGCTATTATCTGTGCAACAACTATTTGCGCGATGTAACAGGTGCAGTCAACTATAGCTTTTACGCCCCTAGTAGAACCTTCGACCTGTTCATAGAAGGGAAAAAACTAACCTTTAATGCTATTTATGCTGATGCTGCCTACTGGCAGATCTTTGATTTCTCATTCTCTCACGGACGACCCTTTACCAAACAAGAGAATGATAATGCCAGTCAAATCGCGATCCTCTCAACTCAGGCAGCACGTAATTACTTTGGCAGTTCATCAAACGCCGTTGGAAAATTCTTGGAACTAGATGGTAAACAATTCGAAGTGATTGGCATCATAAAAAAACTCAAAAACGCCAAACCTTTCGTATCAGCAGATGTATACTTACCGCTACAAACGATCAACCCAATGGCCATAAACCAAGATAACTTATTGGGTACCTTCGAAGCAGTATTTCTAGCTAATTCAGAAAAAGGTAAAGCAGATATCCTTGCCTCCCTTGAGCAGAAAGCAAAACAAATCCCTCTTCCCAATCCGGAAGAATACAATAATCTCTATTTAAAGGGTACCGACTTATTAGGACGTTATGCTCTTTATGTACTACCGATTTCTGATAATAATTACGATAAAGCCAAAAAAGTATTCCTCTTAATAACTATTAGTCTATTGCTACTATTTGTGCTTCTACCAACACTCAATCTGATTAATCTGAATGTTAGTAGAGTTATGGAACGCTCAGCTGAAATTGGTGTCAGAAAAGCATTTGGTGCCCACTCCGGTTCTATACTAATGCAACTCGTATTCGAAAACGTAATACTCACCCTTCTAGGGGGTATTATCGGATACCTGCTAGCCTACATTGTACTGTATTTGGTAAATGACAGCAATATTCTGGGAGAAATAGTTCTACAATTCAATACCACCATATTTATATACAGCATTTTAATTTGCCTGGCCTTTGGCATTATCTCTGGACTCTTACCAGCCTACCGAATGTCAAAAATCCATATTGTAAATGCCATAAAACAACATCAAATATGATACGCCATATATTACAACTCATCTGGAACAAAAAACGCAGCAACACCCTCCTATTCCTAGAAATCTTTTTTTCTTTCATAATCTTATTTGCTGTCTTCACGATCGTTACGCGATATATGCGCATGTATCAATCGCCTTTGGGTTTTCAGACAGAAAACATCTGGATCGTCCATATGAACTTTAATGATCTTACGGACACCTCAGCGGTAAATGAGATGAAAGTCAGACTTAAAGATGAATTGTTATCCTATCCGCAAATTCAAGCAGCCAGCTACGGAGGGGAGGCAACCCCTATGGGAGGATCGGTATGGGCCACTTCACACGATCAAAATGGGTTCCAATTAAAGACTAATATCATCTTTGGTGATCACGACTACCTAGAAACATTAGATTTAGAACTAGTACGTGGTCGGTGGTTTAACGAATCTGATGCTGACGCTCGCTATATGCCCATTGTAATCACCGAAAAATTCTATGAAGAAACCTTCAAAGGGAAGAACCTTACGGACTCCATTTATATCATTACAGAAGAAAGTAATATTGTTGGTGTCGTTAAAAACTTCAAATATAGAGGTGATTTTGCAACCGAAGACAATGTTGCTTTCCATTACAAAAATGAGAATCATATTGACCTCTCCAGACTAATTCTACGCATAGCACCAGGCACAAAATCAGGTTTTGAAGAAGAGGTCAATCAAGTTGTTGCCAGCATCACCAAAAAAAATGACTTCACTATTGAACATATTGAAGCCACTCGTAGTCGCTTGGCGAAGATGATATGGATACCCATAATTGCCTTCTTGAGCATTTGCGGATTTTTGGTGATCAATGTATCCATGGGGCTCTTTGGCGTACTTTGGCATAGTATCAGCAAACGACGAAATGAGATCGGATTGCGCCGAACCCTCGGTGCCTCACAAGGAGAAATTACCTCCCAGTTTGTTTCCGAAGTTACCTTTGTCAGTTTGGCAGGCATAACGCTTGGATTCGTTTTTGCATTACAGTTCCCCTTATTAAAAGTGTTCCCTATAGAAGCCATTAACTATTATCTGGCTATGGCATTATCAGCCGGGATCATTCTCTTGCTGGTTCTGCTGTGCTCTTTTTATCCATCTTGGCAGGCCTCCAAAATTCACCCTGCAACGGCCCTACACGAAGAATAGTCATTATGATGAGCAGATAGGATTTATACCTATCTGCTCAAAACAAACCTGTATATTTCCGACATGAATGCTGACACCCCTAATATTCTTATAATTGATGACGATCTGGCCATATGCACGTCCCTAAAGCTATTACTAAAAAAAGAGGGGTATCGCTCAGGAGCTGTTCAACGCCCAAAAGATGTGGAGGCAGCCATCCTGAAAAATAAGCCTGATCTCATCCTGCTCGATATGAACTTTACCATAGAAACCTCAGGACGTATGGGGCTTCAGTTATTGCAGCAGATTCAGGTACTCGCACCCGGAACGCCTGTTATTCTCATCACGGCCTGGGCAACAGTACAACTTGCAGTGGAAGGGATGAAAAAAGGAGCCCGCGACTTTATGGCTAAGCCCTGGAACAATAAAGAAATGATACAATCTGTTCGGACCATTCTCGAACTGGAACGCCCCGTCGCACAACAAAAAAACACCGTCACAGAAGGGGATCAGCAGATTATTGGTCAGGACCCCACTTTACTTCAAACCATACAAACCGCCCAACGCATCAGTAGTACAGATGCCAGCGTGCTGATACTAGGAGAAAGCGGCACTGGTAAAGAAGTTTTAGCGGAAGCTATCCACTATACCTCACAGCGAAAGCAGGGACCTTTTGTACGTGTCAACTTAGGAGGTATTTCCACAAGCCTGTTTGACAGCGAGCTATTTGGCCACCAAAAAGGGGCATTTACTGGCGCTATAGCTGATCGGGAAGGGCGCTTCACCCGAGCCAATGGAGGCACGATATTTCTGGATGAAATTGGTGACCTACCCCTTCCTAGTCAGGTCAAACTCCTACGGGTACTTCAAGAAAAGACCTATGAAGTTCTCGGAAATAGTTCCCCTCGGCGTGTTGATTGCCGCGTCATTAGCGCAACCAATAAAGATTTGGAAACAATGATCCAGGAAGCTACTTTCCGCGAAGACCTCTATTACCGAATAAATTTAATTAAACTCGTCCTTCCACCACTTCGCGAACGCCCAGGGGATATACCCTTATTGGCTGCGCATTTTGTACAGACTTTTAAGCAGGCATATCAAAAAGACGATTTATACCTCTCGGAGAGTGCGCGGGCTTGGTTACGACAACAATATTTTCCAGGAAATATCAGGGAACTGCGCAACTTGGTGGAACGTACCATCTTAGTATCCGCAAGTGCCCAACTGGAAGCACATCATTTCGAAAGCAATTACAACCCAAATCAGGCAAATATTACTAACCCTTTAATGAATACAGAGGGGCTATCCCTATCCGAAATGGAACGGGTTATGATTAGTCGGGCTATGGGTGCTTATGCCGGAAATATAACAAAAGTAGCACAAGCACTAGGTATTACACGGTCCGCTTTATATCGCAGATTGCAGAAACACAATATCCATTATGAGCATTAGATGGCGATACGGACTATTTATTCTGGCTATACACTTAGTCATTGGTATTCTTGTTTTTCAATTACTCAAAGACAATATACTTTGGTTTATCGCCGCCGAAGTATTGTTAATGTCCTCCCTCATCCTAGCCTATAAAATCTATAAGGATATTATTCGGCCTTTCCGCTTCTTACAATCCGGTATTGATGCCTTGGCAGATCAGGATTTTTCCATTCGCTTTCGCACAACAGGCTCCAAAACCATGCACCAACTCATAACTGTATAT
>JABSSK010000156.1 GCA_013214265.1 Saprospiraceae bacterium
GTAATAGGCCGGCAATCATTGGGCGCTGGCAACTATAGCCTCACATTACCTAGCCGTGGCGTGAAGAGTGGTATGTTCTATGTAGCGATCCAAACGGCCAGCGAACGGCTAGTGTTAAAAGTAATCACCATCGGAGAAGCAGGCTCCGGCAGTAACCAAGATGAGTAGTAAAAAGCAAGAGAGGTACTGCTAAAATACGATCTGATATCAACGGTCTCCCTAGCCATGGTTGGATGCACTCCTTGGTTATTTCCTAAAGGCACTTCAAAACATGAAAAGTACAAAGAAAAGTATCTCGACATCATCTGGAGATGGATTCCTTACATATCACACTAATTTTACCTACGATTCAAAATCACTGATCAGCCGCGGTTTTTTAAAGTAACGAACAAGACTTGATATTCACCTTCTTAAAAGGAACAGTGGAGGATTCCGGGTTCCCTGCAGGAGATATGAATCTTTTCAGACAATTATTCCCAACATTCACAGCAAAGTGATGTTTCCCCGTAGAAGATCTTAGGTATCTCTGATATTTGTTCACCTGCATTTAATATCGCACGATGAAAAAAAAAATACCCTTTGCGTATTTCCTCCTTTTTTTGGGTATTGCGTTTTTTTGGTTTAGCTATTCTTCAAATCCCCCCAACGGTCGAACAGGCGCCCCGGGCGATTCGGGAACCTGTGCTAGCTGCCACACAGGAAATAATCAAAATAATTTTGATGGGAATGTCACTTTACAAGGTATTCCTGCTACCATTACACCCAATACCAACTATCCGGTGACAGTAACAGTTACCAATCCTAATGGTCAAGCACAACGCGGAGGCTTTCAGTGGGTACCCTTATTTGAGGGCTCGAACTCATTGGCAGGAAGCATTTCGAACAGCGATGGAAGTTCTACAATTACGAATTCTGGAGGAGGAATGTACCATGAGCATAACCCCGCGAAATCGTTTAATGCCAATGATCGATCTACTTGGACTGCCACCTGGCGATCGCCACAAGCAACTGCGCAGGATCAGGACATAATTTTTTATATGGTTTCCGTTATTGGAAATGGTGGTGGCCGATCAGGTGATCTGGTGGTGACCAACACCACACAAACCACTTTACCTAAATCGAATTTTCCTTTAGTAGCCGCCATAATTGAAAAAGACGATGTCACTTGTTATGGCGAAGCAGATGGTCAAGCTACCGTATCTGTATCAGGCGGAGAATCACCGTATACGTACACTTGGTCAAACGGAGCTACTACTTCGACTATCAATAATATTTCTGCCGGCACCTATTCCGTGACAGTGGGTGACAATTTAGGCAGTAGTGTATCCGCTCAGGTTACCATTTCAGAACCTAATCCTATCCTACTATCAATCGCTAATAAAACCAATATATCATGCTCAAATCCAGAGGGTGGAGCTACCGTGAATGCTGAGGGTGGCGTGGGAAGCCTCTCCTACCAATGGTCAAATGGAAGTACGACAAGAACCGTAAGTAACCTACCCGACGGAAGGAGTACCGTAACCGTAACGGATAATACTGGTTGTCAAGAATCCATTGCTGTAAATATCTCATCAGATTTAAATGCACCTATTGTAAATGCAGGAAACGATGGTGTAATCACTTGCGCTACAACTATTGTTCCCTTGGACCCCATCGTATCCGACTGTAATAATTGTCAAACTGAATGGTCCACTCAGGATGGTCTTATCATTGAAGGAGATTCCCCTAATGAATTATTTGCTAATCAGGCAGGCACCTATACCTTCAAAGCAACAAATCTGGACAATGGCTGCTCTAGCTCTGATGAAATCGTTATCACACAACCCCTACCTGTTACCATCGAACTGAACAACCTAGTCTCCAACTCTTGTTATCAAGGCAATGATGGTGAAATACAGGTTGACATTCAAGATGGGATAGCTCCATATTCGATCGAATGGTCAACGGGAGCAACTAGCCAAGCTATCCAAAATCTGGAAGCCGGCCTTTACACTGTGCATGTAACAGATGCGGGGGGATGCACCGATTCCCTGATAGTGACCATAACGGAACCCGATGCCCTATCCTTGGAGGCCATCCTTACCGACGTAACTTGTGCGGGGGGTACCAACGGCCAAATTGAAACTGTGGTACAGGGCGGAACACCTCCGTACAACATCACCGGAAATACCCAGAACCTCGCTGCCGGATCGTATGAAATCGTCGTAGAAGACGCCAATGGCTGTAGCATCCAGCAATCCTTTGTGATCAACCAACCGGATTTCCCTTTGAGTGCCCAATTGGATTCCCTTGTTGGTATTACCTGCGAACAAGACAATGGTTTTGCTCGTCTGCAAATTGCGGGTGGTACGCCAGACTATCTCATCAGTTGGAGCAACGGAGAGGTCGGATTATCCGCATCTCAACTTCTGGGGGGTAACCATCAAGTTACCATTGTTGATGCAGCAGGCTGTGGCCTGACGTTGGATTTTGATATTCCGGTAAATACTAATATTCCTCAGGCTACATTATTTCCCGCAGACACCCTTTCGTGCACTCAAACACGTATTGAATTAAATGGCTTCGTAACGGGTTGTGAAACATGCAATTTTTCATGGTCGACCAGCAATGGTCAAATTTCGGGGGCTACGGATTCCTTACGAATTGAAGTAACGCAAGCCGGAGATTATACCCTGGAAGTAATAAATCCATTCTCTGGATGTAAATCAGAACAGCAAATTAAAGTCGTGGAACGGCCTCCTCTCGTAATAGCAATAGAAGATACTTTCGAACCCACCTGTAACGGATTTTCCAACGGAGAAATTCAGGTGGCCATTCAGCAAGGATCCGCACCATACACTTTTGTATGGTCAACTGGAGGCACCACAGCCAGAGAAGATAGTTTACCTGCAGGGACCTACCGTATTCAGGTCATGGATGCAGCAGCATGCAAGGATTCTCTGGAAATCACCCTGACAGAGCCATCGGCATTAGAAATTAGAGTCGACAGCATAAAGCGTGTGACCGACACAGTCCCTAATGGTGCTGTGTATATTACGTCCAGTGGAGGTATTTCACCCTATTCGTATATCTGGCTCCTGGATAGCCTGACCATAAGCAATCAAGAAGATATAACTGAACTGGAGACAGGTACTTACCAACTCATATTAACCGACGCTCAAGGTTGTTCTACCACGGTAACTGTGGACGTAGACTTTTTAGTTACCTCAACTCAAGGATTGGATAAGCTAGATTTTGCAATTTACCCCAATCCAACCAGCGATCGTCTTTCTATTCAGCTGTCCAACATACAGTCGGCAAAACCAGTAGAAATCAGCCTGTATGATTTCACTGGAAAACGCACAGCCTATCGGCTGTTGGATAACCCACAAAGTGGTATAATAGATTGGCTGATATCAGACAAAGATCCCGGTATGTACTGGATTCAAGTGAAACAAGGTAACTATTCCAGGACGCTAAAATTAATTATTCAGTAACGTGCCTATTAAGTAGGTTACTTCATCAATTTTCAAAAATCAAGCACTCATCTAGATTATTAATATACTGGGTGGGTGTTTGATTGTATACGGATTTAAAAGCTTTATTAAAAGTTGACTTAGATTTAAAGCCTACTTCAAAGGATAGGGCCAACAATGTCTTTTCCCGATGCTCCTGATGCCTTATCTTATTTACGAATTTGTCTAGGCGTACTTTATTAATAAATTCATAGAATGACATTTGATAGACTTCGTTCAAAACCCAGGACAAGTCGTTAGATGAAGCATTTACTTTTTTGGCTAAATCGTCTAATTTCAAGTCGGCATTTAAAAACAGGTAGCTTGTTTGGGTTATGTCCTCCAATCGTTGAATTATGACTTCCTGCTTTTCTTTCTTAACCCGTTGAAATTTTGGTTTCTGGTTCCCATTGGGAGTAAGTCTACCTGCCAACTTAAGATAACCATAAAGGTGAATCCAGCACGGAATGACAACCCATATCAAATCATAGCTTATTATTTGGAGTGAAAATCCCAAAAAGTATGTAGAAAAAAAACTAAATAACCAGGTGATATATACCAATAACCAGGCTGCCATCAAGACCAAATCCGATTTTTTTTGACCGGCTAGCAACTTTCTTTTGAACTGCACAATTGCCAAGATCAAATACCCGCCAAACGAGAGCAGACCCGAAAATTCAATGAGAAAAAAAATAAACGACAAGGTACCTGTCTGATAAGCAGTGATCAGATTTTCGGAGCTAATAAAACAGGTAGTCAGAAAGAAGCCTAGATGTAAAATTGCTGGAACGAAATGAATATGCTTAAGTCGGTATCCGGTATGATATTGTCTTTGCAGATACAGATACGTAATGGGACCAATTAAAAAGATGGTTGTATCCGCGAATATAGCGTATCGGTATACCGCTGGTGTATGAAAAGTAAAACCCAATATTCGAGCTATCAACATAATTGTACTAATCACCACTAATAAGTAATAGTAAAATTCTGCAGAAGAAGGATTTAGTTTTTTCCCTAAAGCTATTAGGAGTACAAAAGCCTGAAGAATTCCTGCGAATATGAAAGTTTCTAAAACACTAAAATAGATCATGCGATAACTTCATTGATATTATTTCGAGTAATGTGTAACCGTTACCTCCCCACCTAAAAGTACATTTGGGTACATTCATCCGATTACATCTATCCTATCATTCCATGAGCTTCAACGAGCTCCAACATGCTGTATTTGCTTGATTTCAATAATAATTCCCTCATGCTACCCTGCCCTAACTCGTTCGACTGTACACAATAGGTCGATCCAACATCATTCCGAATAGATATTAAAGTTAAAATTCAAAAATGATGTATAACAACTCAATCCAACTTTCAATCCTTAGCTTCATACTACTCTATTCAGTAGCTTGTAAAATGAATAATACAGATGACGTAAGTCCAGATATTAAGTTCTTAAAAGCTACCAATATTACCCTAGAAGATGTGGCTAATAATGGCAATCCAAGTGACATACAAGTATCTTTTACAGGGGCTGAGATGAATGAGATCGTATCCTCCTATTACTTGATATATAGCCCAGCCAATTCCCCATTAGTCGATCCTCCACTTTTTACAGTTTTACAGCCATCAAATACAACCCAGATAACGCCTCAACAACCCAAGGACAATATCCATTTGGGAGAGACACAGGTAAGCTTTGACAATCAACCATTTGATAGAACACTGGATTACCTGGTTTATGTAGTAAGTGTCTCATCCTTTGATAATGAGCAGATAATTGCCCTTTCTGATCCTTCCGAGACGTTCAACCTTTCCGCTTCTTCACCCATTGATCCCGCTGATTATTTGGCTACCCAAATTGAAGTTCAGGCTCCAACTAATAATGGTGATGCTTCTGATATAATCATCAATTTTAACGGTGGATCCAATATGTCGTCCATTCAAGCCTATCGTGTTTTCGTAGCTAAAGCAGAAACCTAGGTTGAAGTAAGTGTTGCACAAGCCCTAGAAATTGGGCAGTATACCACACTGGATACCATCCGAGAGGCCTACAGCGTATCTCTTGATCCGGCCCAACGTGACTATACCGGAGATCCAATACAAACGGGGCAAGCCTATAAAGCCTACGTAATGACCATAGGAACGTTTAATGGAGGACCCGTTACTTTACTTTCGGAAGCTTCGTCCGAGTTTGAGCTCGTACATTACCCAGAAGTAAGTACCCTCGCATCAGGTGTTCTGGCTAATGATGCTATCACTATGGACCAGGCGGGTAACCTGTACATATGTAACTACGGAAGCTATAATCCAAACACCTATTCCGGAACCGGAACTACAGTTGTAAAAGTCACGCCCGAAGGGGAGCAGTCCACCTTCATAACCGGTTTGATTGGACCCGTGGGCGGAGCAATAGATATGAATGGAAATTTCTATGTCAATAGTGGAAGTAATGCGGCATCCGGAGATTTGATCAAAATAGATCCGGAAGGAAACAAGTCAACCATAACTACCATTAAAGGATATCCATCGGGTATTCTTATTGATGAAGCCAATTCCCTCTACATCGCGAATTACTATGGATCTGCTATCACCAAAGTGACATCAGACGGAACGATAAGTGAATTTGCGAACGATCCTGCGCTCGTCGGTGGCGTTGGAATTACTTTTGATGACAATGGTAACATCTTAGTTGGAAATCTGGTCACAGGTGATATCCTTTCCGTATCCTCGGATGGTTCTGATGTTTCATTGATTGGCACCATACCTACGGTTATTTCGCAATATGTTATCGGATACATCACCTTCTTCGAAGGGTATATTTATGCTACAGGGTTAGGTGCGAATAAGATTTATCGTGTATCTCTTGATGGCCAAATTGAAGAATTCGCTGGAAATGGTCAAAATGCCAGTATCGACGGCGTGTTAAGTCAAGCCTCGTTTAGTGTGCCTAATGGCATTACTGTTGATAGAGAAAAAAGAGTACTCTACATATCTGAAATTAGTGGCAACCTAAGAGTCATACCAATTGATTAAGTAATTGATTACCAGAAGGTGTGAGGGTAAAATATTCTTATATTTCCCCTCCCCTTCTATCGATTATTGAAAACAAATACTTGAAGTTATCCTGCTCGTAGATGCATTACAAAAGACCCTCTTGGTTATTAACAGCCCCAATAGCTTCATCTCCGCACATTCATCTTTACATCTAAGTATACCTTACACGACCCACTGGGTTGGACATTTACCCTGCCAACCCTAAGTATCCATTATTGGGTGTCTTGTTCTCCTACCCTATCGATCATAGTTTAACTGAATCCAATCGCCATTCATGGTATATTGGTCCGGATCATTAGGGTTTTGAAATACTAAAAATAAAGTATCCAGTCCAGTAGTGGGTGTGATTGGAATATCAAAGCCTTTGAAGCCTTCCTTTTCAGGATGAAAATAATGAATACGGCCAGCACCTAGCTTGGGGCCCTCAGCAGAACCTTTGCGTATCTCAGCGACTCCTTCGTAATTGTAATTCGAACTGAAAGCGGCTCCCACCGTAATGCTGCTTAAGTCGTCAAAACTGATTGGGGATATTTTGATGAATTTTTGATCTTTGATAGAACCTACTACCTTCCGGCCCTGTGTTTCCCAAACGGCCAGATCCTGATCTAATTCGAGTGCATTTTCCAGTTCGATCCGAGGTGCGATGAAAACCAGTTGCTCCACAGCAGAAAGAGAAGACCCCTCTACATTAGGAATTCCATTATCCAGATAAGAAGCCATCAGAACATACTTCCCAGTGACAGCATCTTGGGTATGTTGATCAAAAACGATTTTACCTTCACTAGGCAGTGCTTCACCGGAAACCTGTTTAGCCGGATCAAGGGACAAGATAAAATCCACCATTGATTCTACCTCCTCAATATTTAATTGAGGATGAGCTGACATCATTTGCTCGCCCCAGACCCCTTGACTACCTTTAATAACTCTCGAGATCATGTGCTGCTTATCATTGTCTTCATATCTTATCGCTATATCTACAAAAGAGGGACCAGCCACTTTTTCTTGTTCGGCATGACAAGCTCTACACCCCGAAGCATTGATTAGTTCCAAGCCTTCGGGCATAGCATTTTGTTGGTGACCTACGCTGGCCAGAATAAGATCTTCCCCTTCGGGTATGTAATTAAAAGTTACTTTGACCTTGGATGCGTCGAGAGAAGCATCCTGATTATTTCCATCTTCTGCATCTGTCACCACGACTTTATAATTAACGGATCTATTGTTCCAATAGATGGTATTGGGATCTTCCAATTCAATTTGGATTACCGGCGCTTCATTTCCAGCCAGTATTTGCTGTACAGCACTGGCACTTTCTCCTTTAGAATCGGTCACTGTCAATTCAATTTCGTGGACACCTGGTTCGTTGAAGGTGAACGAGGTATTAGCAACCTCGGTTTCCACGATTTCTCCTCCAAAAGACCAAGTATAAGAGATCCGATCGTGGTCATAGTCATAAGATTTTGCCGCTGAAACTTCGACTGTGAAGGGGGTTGTTCCGACTTGCTCACTAACTTCAATTTGGGGTACAGGAGGGCGATTACCGGGGTTATAGGTGATGACCGATAAACGAGCATCGAGATTTCGGGTTCTCCATTTTTGTCCATATTCTAGTACATACATTTTTCCGTCGGAAGCAAAAATCATGTCCATCGGATGGGAAAACTCAGTGTTTGGCATAAACGGATCCGCTTTTACCAACTGGTGCTCATCATCTAATTCGACGACAAATATCCAATCCCGCATCCATTCATAGACAAACCACTTTTCATTAAAATAAGCAGGAAAAGCATCATCCGTATCGGGGAATGCTGCTGCATGATAAATCGGCCCTGACATTGGATTTACACCTCCGACATGTAGCCATGGAAATTCCTCCGAGCTATCGTAACCATACCAGATCATGGATTCCTGAATGGGTGGCAATTCGGTTTGGCCCGTATTATTAGGTGAATTATTAATAATATGGTTGGGGTCAAACATTGTTAGGGATTGCTGGCGTTCGAAGTCATAATCAAAATACATTTGATTATTACCACGGCTGTAAGGCCACCCATAATACCCGGCCTGTTTTGCCTGATTGAATTCACCCATACCTTTGGGACCACGCAGGCTGTCGGGTTGCCCAGCATCGGGGCCAACATCCCCCCAATACAGATAGTTGGTCTCCGCATCAATCGAAAATCGGAATGGATTTCGGCAACCCATCACATAAATTTCTGGACGGGTATTTGGTGTACCCACCGGAAATAAATTACCATCCGGAATAGAGTATGTTCCATCCATTTCGGGTTTTATCCGAAGTATTTTACCACGCAGGTCATTCGTATTTGAAGCCGATCGTTGTGCATCGAATAGCTTGCGTCCGGGGCGTTCATCAATAGGTGCGAAGCCAGAGGATTCGAACGGATTGGTATTATCCCCTACACCAATATACAAAAGCCCATCCGGTCCAAACTCTAGCGAACCACCACTATGGCAGCACTGCCGAATCAATGGAATTTTAAGCAGAATCTTTTCGTCTGTAAGCTGGTTATTATCGAGTGTGAACCGAGAAATATGCTGAATAGGTGTTTCTATAGCTGGCGAATAGAAGACGTAAATCCAGTGATTCTCGTTGTAGTTTGGGTCAACAGCAAATCCCAGCAGACCATCTTCATTATTATAATTTACATCAATAGAATCCATCACTTCCACTTGCTGGGTTTTATAATTGTATAGTTTGAAAGCCCCTCTTCTTTCGGCGTATAAAATACCCCGATTCCCTAGTTCATCTAGCTCCATGGGCTCGTCCAGATTAAAGTCAAGAACCCGCTTGCTAAATCGGTTTTCTTCCGGCAAACGCGGTGTTTTAGCTTTAGCATAATCGAGTGGCTGGCCACCCATAACAAAATTTAGGCCTCCCATTACATGTTGGAGGAAATCCGCATCAGCGTATATTTCAGGCTTATGCCCCAGCGCAGTAAAAAAAGCGCGGCCGCCATCAATATGTTGTTTCCAGGAAATAGGGTGATGTGGACCATTGGTTCCTCCCTCGTAAGACGTTTCGTCAATTTCAATGAGAACATCGATTGCTGGACTGATCGATTTAAAGTTATACCATTCCTCATGGAGTGTCCAAACGTCGGGAAGGTGCTGGCAGGAGGGGTCATTGGGTTGAATAATATGTAACCGGGCATCCTGCATAGCAGGATGATTATCAAAATAGGCACCTACTAAAGCGTTAAACCAGGGCCAGTTGTATTCGGTATCTGAGGCAGCGTGAATGCCTAAGAATCCACCACCAGCCTGAATGTAGCGTTCGAAATCAGCTTGTTGTCGATTATTGAGCACATCACCGGTTGTATTCAGGAAAATAATAGCAGCATAGTGTTGTAGGGAGTCTTCGGTAAAATACGCAGCATCTTCCGTTGCATCTACGGTAATACCATTGGCAGCAAAATGAGCTTGGAGAGCTTCTACACCCACTTCAATCGACTGGTGCCTGAAGGCTGCGGTTTTCGAAAAAATAAGCACTTTGGATGGCTTGGAATTACAGCCCAAAATAAAGGCACATCCTGCGAGCAAAAGGGAGTAAGGTATTAATGTTTTCATACTAATTAGTATCGTGACGATCTGGCTTTAGAATAATCGAGTGGCTGGTCACCCATAACAAAATTCAGGCCTCCCATTACATGTTGGAGGAAATCCGCATCAGCGTATATTTCAGGCTTATGCCCCAGCGCAGTAAAAAAAGC
>JABSSK010000157.1 GCA_013214265.1 Saprospiraceae bacterium
TACTGCTTCTGGCTATGATTTAATTCCGTTTTGATCAGTAGGTCTGTAAATCCGATTACTGAATTTAGCGGCGTACGAATTTCGTGACTCAAATTTGCCAGAAACATAGACTTTGCTTTACTGGCAGCTATGGCTTCCTCTTTAGCTTTCTTGAGTGATTCTTCGTAAGCCAGTTTTTCCGTAATATCGTGGGCTATCCCCATAAAAGAAACAATACTTCCTTTCTCATCTTTTACTGGTGACGCTGAAACTATATTCCATAAAATATCGCCATTCTTATGTGTTAATTTTTAAGGGCGAGTTTTGACACTTTGCCCTGTTTCCATAATAATTCGAATAGCTTCGAACCCAGAATCGACTGTATCTGGTGTTACGAAATCCGTAAAAGATCGACCTATAACTTCATCTACGCTGTGACCAAGCAACTCCTTCCAGTTTGGCGACACATAAGTGAAAACACCATCAAGGTTAAGGGCAAACACAATTTCGATGGCGTTTTCAACAAAAGACCGAAACTTGGACTCGCTTTCCCGTATTCGCTCCTCAATTTCTTTTCGTTCATTAATATCTTGAAAAGAACCATACAACCGAACACACTGTTTATTTTTGATTTCTGCTCTGCCAATAATGCGTACCCAAAAAGGTTTTACATCTTGCCGGTTGAGCTTGAACTCAACATCAAAGGATTCACCTTTTTTGATTGCACTTCTAATGGTTTTATACAAATTTTGCAGTTCAGGCCGCTCCTTGCACATGGTTATAACATCTTCAATCGCCGGCTCATAATCTCTAGGACGGCCCAGTATTTGATTCGCAACAGGTGAAAAGTATAACTGGTTGTTGGTAAGATCTGCTTCCCACCCTCCCAATTTCGCTAGTTCATTCGTTTGCTCTAGGATCGCTTTAGTCCGAGATAGTTCTTGCTCAGCCTCTTTACGTTTTGTTATATCCCGCACAATAAAAGTAGTTAACACCTGACCTTCGTTATCTGACACCGATTGTGAATTAGCTTCCAGCCAACGGAATTCACCATTACGCACTTTGAACCGATATTCAAATGGATCATTTTTACCCTCAATTTTGCTTTGGTCCCAACTTTTTTGGTGTACTAAATCAAAATCTGCAGCATGAATTAACGCACTGCGATCCATCTGCATAAATTCTTCACAACTATAACCTAGTGTCGTTTTTACACTAGGACTCACATAGATCATTTGCTTATTGCGATATAAAGCAATTATGTCTTTACTATTAGCTGCAATGAGACGACACTTAAGATCCGTTTCTTCTTTTGCTCTTTTAACAGCTATTCGTTCAAAATCATCACGAAACACACCAATAGTCAGAATATGCTTGACATTTATCTTGTATACAGATATATGGCCGCTAACAAAAACCTCTTCTCCATACTTATTCAAAAAGGATAGTTCTAAATACGAGCCACTATCTTCCTCTGTAGGAACGGAAAGAACACTATGACATTGCTCGTGATACCGCGGATGTATAACATCAAAAATACTTAGGCCTTTTGCCTCTTCTAATGTATAACCTAAGCTATCACACCAAGCTTGATTAACAAACTGATACCGGCCGTTTTCATCAACGCTTTGAATTAAGTCTTGTGTTCCATTCAGAAACGCTAGTAGCTTGTTATAATTCTCATGAATAGAGACGGTATTATTTTGAAGATTACCTATCCACCTAGACAAATGAACCCGTTTAGGCGATAGTACTAATAACCAGTAAATTGAAGAAAGAAATAATGTGGTAAAAGCACCTCCGATCAACAATGATTTGATATCTAATCCCCATAGAGTCAAGACAAAAGCCTCGTGGGTAGCTATATTTTGTAAATTTAAGAACAAGAAATGGTCAAGTGTACTCATTAACCTCAGTGTTAAATTTCAGGTAGCAACTGAGAGAACCTGACATAAAATATAAACCAAAACAGTAGGCAAGCCAAAATCTGGATACTTCCTGACAAAAATTTTCTTTTTATAATTTTAAATTGGACAATTCAGAAATTTACTTAATATGGACAAAAAAAACAAGGCTTCCTCCTTTTCAATAATTGTGAATCTAGAATGAAATCTTAAACTGTACAATATTAGGTAAATGAAATTAAAATAAGTTTCTGAGTTTTACAGTTCAAATTCACCAAAAAACACCCAATATGAAAAGGAATTGGTTATTAGGATTTATGGGATTCCTCATGCCTTTCTTCTCTTACTGCCAAGAGTTTACGGCCGGTTTTTACGTTACAACGAATAAAGATACAATTCAGGGGGAGATTCAAAATAATGGATACCTAAGGAACAGCCATATCTGTATCTACCGAGCAAGTCCCGATGAAATGATAACTGAATTTAATGCTCAGGACATTTTAGGGTACCAAATTGGAGATGTGTTTAGGACATCTAGATCCTTAGAAATATACGGTAAAAATAAATTTACAGTCGAAGAGGTATTTGCCCGTACATTGGTAAATGGTCATCTCCGTCTGTTAACGTTCTCCGATCGCTCTGGCCAACAACGATTCTATATCGAAAACGATAAGAATGGAATTCAAGAATTAATCGTTACAACCCGTACAATTAATGATCGGCGGTTCACGGACAAACGATACCTTGGCGTTTTGAAATTGTTCACACAAGACTGTGAAGAAGATTTAGCTTTGGATGAAGTGAAGTACGGTGAATCCAATTTCATAAAAACGGTGGTGGCCTACAACAAATGTATCGGATCAACATACGTAGAATCTGCACCAACCCAGAGCGGCTTTCAACTCGATGTGATGCCACAAGTTGGCATGACCTTCTATAGCCCTATTGATTTCATAGCCGTGAGTAATGTATTCGTTTTATTTGAGGAACACCCTAACTAATTGGCCCTCACCGAACGTAAAATGACTCCTTCATTTCAACCTTCTGCCGGGGTAAATATTCTTCTCTCTAGCACAAAACAACCCAACTTTTTCTTTATGACTGGGCTACAGTACAACCCTATTCGCTGGAAAAGTGATGACGGTGTTGAAGTATTTTCTTATGACATGCTAAATATCCCTATCGTCCTTCAGTTTCGATTTAACCCAAAAAAATTTACGCGAACTATTCCTTTCATTCAGTTTCGCACCATGGTCCAAAGGGTTATGAAATTTAGTAGTACCAACACCGGTGTGTTTAATCTCATCGAACTGAATGTTATTGATGATGAAACGGGGGAAGTAGAACGCAACCAAGTGGGACAAGTACCTCTAGTTGGCAATGACGCTGACTTTAGCCAAGTGCTGCAAATAGGTGGAGGGGTTACGTTCCAAGCGGAAAAAAGCCAATGGATGCTGCAACTGAATTACGGCCTTCCTATAGAAAGTTACGTGAGTGATAACCTGTTGGTAAAATCACCAGGCAGCATCGAATTCAGATTAGGATATATTCCGAACTGGTAAACTCCTTTGGTTTTATTGCTCTGATAATTATCCTGTGTAGGAGACACGCCCCATCGTGAATAACATTAGGTACATCCGTACGGCAAGCACCACTGGAAAGCTTTGGTACAGCATTTAAGAAGAATAGTAATACACCTGATCTAAACTGCAGTAATCCCGGTGTATTACTATTCTTTAGGATTGAATCAAAGCGTTATGGTATTCCATCCAGCCCCAAACACTTTTCCACCATGAAACAAACCTTGGCTTTAGTCTGTTGAAGGATTAATTTTTAGATTTACCTAAAAATAAATAACAGATATGGCCATTATCACCTCGTTGCCATCCCGATTCTTTTTTATCTCCATCTGCCTCGCTGTGGCTTTTTTGGTCGGTTGCTCCAATGCGTCGATTAATGATAATCCACCGGACTTTAGCAGTAAAGAGAAATTACAAATTGTGTGCACAACAGGAATGATTGGCGACGCTATCCAGAGAATTGCCGGTGACCGAGCTCAGGTTACTACCCTGATGGGACCTGGTGTTGACCCCCATTTATACAAAGCTACGCAAGGTGACTTAAGAAAACTGTCAGAAGCAGATCTAGTCTTTTTCAATGGCCTTCATTTAGAGGGTAAAATGATTGAGATACTTGATAAATTGGGCCGCTTAAAACCAGTTGTAGCATTTGCGGATAGCCTTCCTGAGTCAAGATTAATCAATTCAACGAATTATGCCAATGCTTTTGATCCTCATATTTGGTTTGATGTGGCACTTTGGTCAGAAGCTATTACAAACGTTGTCAATACTATGGCCCGTTTGGATTCGGGTTATAGCGATCATTACAAGAAAAACGGAACAGCCTTTAACATCTTGCTCAAAACATTGGACCAAGAGGTACGGCAAAGGATTCTGGACATTCCCGAATCGCAGCGGATACTCATAACTGCCCATGATGCTTTTGCGTACTTTAGTAATGCCTACGGTATAGAAGTACGGGGCCTACAAGGCATCTCGACCGTTTCAGAATATGGATTACGTGACATTAGTGACCTTGTCAAATTAATTACAGAACGTAAAATCAAAGCTATATTTGTAGAGAGTTCAGTGCCCGAAAAATCTTTGGAAGCAGTGGTAGAAGGGTGTGCAAAACGAGGGTTTGAAACTCGGATAGGTGGTACTTTATTTTCGGATGCCATGGGTGCTGCTGGAACACCCGAAGGCACCTATCCGGGAATGGTAAGAGCGAACCTAAACACCATCGTTTCTGCATTAAAATAGAAAATATGTCTTTAACAGCCGTCGAAATTCATAATCTTACCGTTACATATGATCGCAGGCCGGTCCTGTGGGATATTGACTTTTCCCTTCCTGCAGGACATTTAATAGGTGTGGTTGGTCCTAATGGGTCCGGCAAAACAACTTTGCTTAAATCCATCATGCAACTCATTCCCTCCAGTAGTGGCTACATCCGCCTATTTGATCAGCCCCTCGAGGAGGTTAGGCACCGTATCAGTTATGTACCGCAGCGAGAATCTGTGGATTGGGACTTTCCGGTAAGTGTGCGGCAGGTTGTTCGAATGGGCCGTTATCGGCGAGGAAATCTGCTACGCCGCCTGAGTGCTCAGGATAAAGCACTGGCCGACCATGCGATTGAACAGGTAGGGATGACGGCTTTCGCTGATCGACAAATATCTCAATTGTCAGGTGGCCAACAACAGCGGGTATTTATTGCTCGCTCTTTAGCACAGGAAGCAGATTTATATTTTATGGACGAGCCTTTTGCCGGTGTTGATGCTGCTTCTGAAGATGCTATTCTCAAACTTCTCAGTTCAATGAAGGAAGCAGGGAAAACTGTAGTTATTGTTCATCATGATCTACAAACTGCGCGTTCATTTTTTGACTGGATGGTACTACTAAATACACGACTTATAAAAGCCGGGGTTACGAAGGAGGTATTCACATCTCAAAATTTACAAGAGGCCTACGGAGGCCAACTCACTATTCTCTCCCAAGTAAGCGATTTAGTACAGGAAAAAGACTTCCCTATTCGGGAAAAACAATACAGAGATAAACCATGATGGAGTTTTTTTCTTTTACGGACCCTAATGTGCGGATGGTAACCCTAGGCTCCATGCTTCTAGGTGCCAGTGCAGCGCTAGTTGGTTGTTTTACTTTTTTACGACAGCGTGCTCTGGTTGGTGATGCCATTGCGCATGCCGTTTTACCTGGTGTTTGTATTGCGTTTCTGGTGAGTGGCGATAAAAATCCTTGGGTACTCCTGATCGGTGCAGTTATTGCGGGTTGGGTGTCGCTAATCGCGATGGACTTTATAACGAATCGCTCCAAGCTAAAAACCGATACTGCTATCGGTGCTGTACTGAGTGTTTTCTTTGGATTTGGCATTTTGCTGCTGACCGCCATTCAACATTCGGGTGCGGCTAATCAGGCCGGCCTAGATAAATTTCTTTTTGGTAAGGCCGCCTCTATGAATCAGCAGGATATTATTACTTTCAGTTCTGTAGCTTGTTTTCTTCTTCTTTTGATTTTTGCTTTTTTCAAAGCCTTTAAGCTGGTTTCTTTTGATCCTGATTTTGCTCGTGTAATTGGCTTACCCGTTAGGGTATTGGAATTTTTGCTATCCACCATTACAGTACTGGCAGTAGCTACGGGAATTCAAGCTGTAGGGGTAGTACTCATGGCAGCTCTTTTAATAACCCCAGCGGCAGCAGCTCGCTTCTGGACAGAACGCATTCAGGTCATGATGCTACTCGCGACATTTTTCGGGATAGCTTCCGGTTTTTTTGGATCCTATGTATCGTATGTAGCACCATCCATGCCAACGGGCCCCTGGATTGTAATGCTCCTTTCAGCTATTGCCCTCATCAGCATTCTGCTGGCTCCTCGTAGAGGTTTATTAGCGCGTACGCGTTTGCAAAGGAATAATGCTAGAAAAATGCGTACCGAAAACATCCTCAAAACATTTTATGCACTTGGGGAATCTACTACCAATTGGCAACAAGGCTTTACAACGCTTGCTCTACAAGAAAAACGTGCTTTCCAACCCGCAAAGCTCAAGCGTGGAATATCACACTTACGCCGAAAAGGGCTGATTGAACGCAACAAAGAAGGCCTATTTCAACTTACACCCTCCGGTTTCACAGAAAGCCAACGCGTTGTAAGATTACACCGGCTATGGGAACTGTATTTAAGTGAACGAATGAATATGGCCGCTGATCATGTACATAATACAGCTGAAGCTATTGAGCATATTCTTACCCCGGAAGTAGAGCAAGCACTACTGGAAGAATTAGGGCATCCTATTCAGGACCCTCATCAGTCAATTATTCCTTATCAATCCAAGCGTAAGTAGTATCCTATGGAAGCATTCTGTTTTATACTAACGGGTTCTTTTGTTGCTCTAAGCTGCGGTTTGTTGGGTGTATTCCTGATCTTACGAAAAATGGCCATGGTTGGGGATGCCATTTCTCACGCTGTACTTCCTGGCATTGTACTTGCTTATTTGGTATCCGAATCCCGAGATACGATCCCTATGCTCTTAGGGGCAGCTGCCGTGGGCGTGCTCACTACACTCCTGATCGAGTGGCTCTATAGTAAAGCAAGGTTGCAGATGGATGCTTCCATTGGCATTACTTTCACATGGCTTTTCGCGATTGGCATCATCCTGATCTCTTTGTATACCGGTCAGGTTGACCTCGATCAGGACTGTGTATTGTATGGTGAAATCGCATACGTACCCCTTGACCTATGGATATTACCAAATGGCAAGATGCTGGGTCCTGGACCAGTTTGGATAACCGGTGGAGGCTTTTTACTCATTTTAGGGCTAGTCATATTTGGATTTAGGGGTTTTGAAATCACAACCTTTAATCCCGAATATGCTGCAGCCATTGGTATTAGCACCGTTTTCTGGCATTACTTACTTATGAGTGCCGTATCCATAACTACGGTTATTTCTTTCGAATCGGTGGGTGCTATTTTAGTGGTCGCTTTTCTGATTGTACCTCCAGCTACAGCCTATTTACTAACCGATAAATTACAACATATGCTTTGGTTAACCGCTTTGTTTGGCGTACTCTCCGCCTTCTTTGGTTACTATTTGGCAGTTGCTATTGACGGTTCTATTGCTGGCGCAATGTCCGTTGTTGCTGGTATATTTTTGACACTTGCCCTACTATTATCCCCAAAAGGTGGTGTTTTACGAAAGCAAAAAATACCGTCACGTACAGTCGGATAACTGCTATGCAGAAAGTGTGCGCATGCATAGCTTATCTCTCATTCCTCTTCATCAAACAAATGAACAGGATGTAACGCATCGCGATAGGTTTCACCATAAATTTCCCAAATGGTTGTAAATAAAGCTGCAATAATTGGCCCAATAATTAAGCCTGGCATCCCAAACATGGCCAATCCTCCAAGTGTTCCGAAAAGAATCATCAAATCTGGAAGCTGGGTATCTTTCCCCACCAGACGGGGACGAAGAAAATTATCAATATTACCAATGACAATACCGCCAAATAAAAGAAGACCAATCCCGGCCAGATAATTGCCACTCAGAATCAAGAAAACAGATGCCGGAAACCATACTACTGCAGGACCCACTGCGGGAATAATGGATAAAACCGCCATAATCACCCCCCAAAATAGCGTATTGGATATGCCAGCTATTGCCATAGCGCCTGCTCCAAGAGCCCCCTGGACTAAGCCTATGACAAACGTTCCTTTAAGCGTTGCCCGCGTGACAACAACAAACTTGTTTAAAAGAATACGCTCCTGATTGGTTTCCAGAGGAATATAGTATAACAATTTTTCCAAATACGATTTACCATAAATCAAGAAGTAAAACATGGTAAAGGTGAAAATGAACGTTTGTAGAGAAAATTGAACGATTCCCGTAGTAATTGCGGAACCACTCTTTACTACAAAACCGCTTAATTGGTTGACGATTTGCTCAACCGCTTGGAGAAACTCTTCTTCATTTTCGAAAAACTGATTTAAAAAAGGAATGCTTTGTAATTCATCAAAAATAGAATCTGGATGGGCCAACCCCTCCTGAACTACTGGCATCAGACCATTGCCCGCACTAATAGCTTGCTCCACTACAACAGTCATCAGACCTACCAGCGGAATCAGAACAATTAAAATGAAAAGCCCAATTGTTGTTAAACTGCTGAGCGCCTCCTTTCCTTTAGTTGCCTTTCTCAACCGATTATAAAGCGGATACATAATCGCACTAAAAATCGCTGTCAGCACAATAGTCATTAAGAAACCCCTGATCATTTGCATAAAGATCAGGGTAATCATTATCAGCATTAAAATAACAGTAATTCTGGAGAGTCGGGCTTTGTTCGGACGCATATCTGGTATTTTCATCTACACCTCAAGATAAACAATCTGACAAGATCCATGAGGGAAACTTCCTCATGGATCTTAATTATTACTACTAAATTCCTGGAGTAAGTTTAAAAAAGGATATCGTTCTTTTTTCGTTTTTTACTTCCAATCCCAGACGACGCATAGTGTCAAAAAATGTTTCTGTCTTTTCTGGTAAAAAAGAAAAATCAATACTAAATAGCTGGTCCCCAAGACCTGTCTCATCAATTACAGGCTTTCCAGCTAAACCATACCCCTCCAGATAGGCACAAAATTGAGCAACTGTACCTCCGGGTCTTTCGTAACGCGTACCATTCGCCTTTTTTATATAAGTTGGTGTATCTGCTTCCGAGAGGTTATGGCCGTCTGGAGCTTGTGAAATGACCCAAACTGTATTCTCCCTCTCCTCAATATCAATTTTCCAACCAAAGTAATGTTGAAGAGAATCGAGTAAGATATCCTTGATCTTAGTGGATTCACTGTGCTTAACCACTAAATCCACGCAGTATCTTTCCCCTAGTTCATCAGAATCGATCATTCGATAAGCACTTATATCCAAAGCTTCCCGATAAAGGGAAGTCACCTCAAAATTAACATAGGTGAGCCTGCGATTTTTAAACGGCCCATCTTGATAAGTCCTGGAGTGTTGGGGGATATCAGTACGTTCACCAGGCCTTATTTCAAGAACATTACTGACCATTGAATCTCGTTCAAAAAGATCTTCAAGTGGATCCCAAGCAACCTCTTCTTTTAAAGGCAGGTCGATATCTGCACCCGCCAATACTTGTTGGAGTACCTCCATACTCAAATTCTCCCCGGATGTAATAGCCTTGATCGTACCACCAGGAGCTACCACAATGGCATGAGGAACTGACAAGTAAGGAAAAAGAGTCCTTAACTCTTTGGTAAGCGACCCAAAGTAAAATGGATACTGTGTATTTTCAGCAAAAACCTTAATTCTGGAGTCATCCTCATCCGTTATGGCTATTACTTTTAAATCATCCCCCATACGCTCTTGTATGGATGCCAGTTCTCTGAAACGCTCCAGACAAGGCGCACACCAAGTGGCCCAAAACTCAATAACAACTACCTGATCCCGCCAAGCATCCACCTGAATGTCAGACCCTACAACTGATAAGATTTGGATATCAGGTAAGGTATCACCTATTTGTAGCCGCTCCTGACAAAACGATATAAAACCAAGAAAAAGACATATCCATAAAACCAATACTTTTTTCATACTTTTTTTCTGCTAGTTAACAGGCCGTACAAGTACATATTTCTAACAAATGTTACCTATTGTAAAATTATGTTAACAGAACAAACAAGCCCTCGCAAAACCCATTACTTTTAAAAGGAATTAGAACTTTGACCTATGCAGATTCGGTTCGACTTTTTGATATGGAT
>JABSSK010000158.1 GCA_013214265.1 Saprospiraceae bacterium
AGCCATTGCGCAACGTATTCATAGTTCTGCTGTATTGCTCAACAATCAGCTTAAAGAAATGGGGCTGGAACAGCGTAACGATCACTTCTTTGATACGTTGTCCATCGTTGCTACCCCCGAATTGCAAGACAAAGTGAAGCTCGTTTCTCACGTTCGCGAAATGAACTTCTATTTCGATAATGGAGCCATCCAAATCAGCTTGGATGAAACTACAACACCTGCTGATCTGGCTGCTGTCGTCCAGGTTTTTGCGGAAGCAACAGGAGAAAAAGTACCCACACAAACGCAATCCATTACGGGTTACGCTATACCAGAAAAGCTGGTTAGGTCATCCGATTATCTGACCCATCCAGTATTTAATAGCCACCATACGGAATCCACCATGATGCGCTATATCAAGCGTCTCGAAAACAAAGATTTATCCCTAACCCATTCCATGATTCCGCTGGGTAGCTGTACCATGAAGCTCAATGCTGCTTCGGAATTAATTCCGGTAAGCTGGCCCGAATTTGCAGGCATACATCCGTTTGCTCCATCTGATCAGGTTGCGGGTTATAAAAAGATATTTCAGGAACTAGAAGCTTGGTTGAGTGATATTACAGGTTTTGCGGCTTGCTCCCTACAGCCCAATTCCGGAGCTCAAGGTGAGTACTCTGGGTTGCTAACCATTCGTGCCTACCATCTGGCCAACGGAGATACCCAAAGAAACATAGCCCTCATACCTGAATCTGCACACGGTACCAATCCTGCCAGTGCTGTTATGGCTGGCATGAAAGTTGTAGTAGTAAAATGTGATGAACGGGGTAATATTGATCTGGATGACTTACGTCAAAAAGCAGCACATTACACGGACACCTTATCCGCTCTGATGGTAACCTACCCTTCTACACATGGTGTTTTCGAATCTGAAATTCATGAGATTTGTAAAATCATTCATGATAACGGAGGAAAAGTATACATGGATGGCGCTAATATGAATGCACAAGTGGGCCTTACCAGTCCGGGGCATATACATGCCGATGTATGTCACCTCAATCTCCATAAGACATTCGCTATCCCACACGGTGGTGGAGGCCCCGGTATGGGACCTATTTGTGTGAATGAAAGCTTGGCACCTTACCTGCCAAAGCATCCGCTAACACATACGGGTGGTAAAAAAGGTATCAAAGCTGTTTCCGCTGCGCCTTGGGGAAGTGCAAGTATCCTTTTGATCTCCTATGGGTACATCAAAATGCTAGGTAAGCAGGGACTCACTGAATCTACCAAAGTAGCTATTCTGAATACGAATTATATCAAGACGCAACTGGAAGAAGCCTACGACATTTTGTATGTTGGCGAACAAGGCCGATCCGCTCATGAGCTAATTTTGGATTTGCGGCCATTCAAGTCAATTGCTTCTGCTGAAGATGTGGCCAAACGCCTGATTGACTATGGTTTCCATGCGCCTACCCTTTCTTTCCCTGTTGCTGGTACTATTATGATTGAACCAACTGAGAGTGAGGACCTTGCCGAACTTGATCGTTTTTGTGCTGCTATGTTACAGATTCGTCAGGAAATTGACGAAATAGCCAAAGGGGAAGCGGATGAGAAAAGTAATGTTCTTATCAACGCTCCTCATCCAATAGATGTAGTTTCCGCCGACGAATGGGCGTATCCGTACAGTCGAGAAAAAGCAGCGTATCCGCTACCTTATTTACGTGAAGGCTTTAAATTTTGGGTAGGTACTGGCCGTATTGACAATGCACATGGTGATCGGAACCTGATTTGTACTTGTCCACCACTAGCTGCTTACGAAGAGCAAAGCATTTGATCAAATATCAAATTATACAGACTGATATAAATATAAAGTGGCCTCCAAGATGTTTTGGAGGCCACTTACCTTTTTATACACTAACCAGACACTACTGGTTTACTGCTGTTTTCACGAAGATACCTGGCTCCTCGGGTGCATTATCATTGGTATTAATCTCATTCGCTGAATAAGGGAACCGCTCTGGATGAGCAGAAGCTGTTTGGGTATTTAGTGGAAAAGGAACAACCAGATCGATTTCTGACGTACGTAAACGACGTGCATCATTAAATGGCATATAGGTTCCAAAACCCGATACATAACGCTCTTCAATGATTTCCCGCAGCAAGGCTCTATCCTGGCTTATATTGTCCATATTTTCCATACCGCCACTGGCAAAATCTGCTGCTTCATAAGGATCATATCTAAAAGGCTCTGCAATAAAATTAGCATTGAGTCGCCCACCGGTATTGAGGTAAGCTCTCAATTCATTCAGGTGACCCAAACCGGTACTTACTCCTTGCGTTCGCGTTCCTGCTTCGGCAAGGATTAATTGGTTTTCCTCAAAGGTAATCAGGGGGTGAGGTTCGAACTGCTCGATAACCCCCAGATTACCGGTAGCACTCCCCTCATCAATAGTATAATAACCAAAGCGTGCGGTTTCGTCCGTTTTAGCGTTACCTCTGTATACGCTGCTGGAGGAATCCAGAAGTTGCATCAGATAACTATCACCTGTTCCGATATCACCGGTTCGGGAGCCAGCTAGAATGGTCCAGAATAGGTTTTTGTCACCTTGAGCATTAGTAGCCGGGCCACGAGGAATGAACAACATATTTCCATCTCCCGAAGAGATACCTTGCTGAGCTGCTGAGTAAGCATTGCTGTAATCTCGTAACTGCAAATAATACCGCGCCAATAATGTGTAAGCGGATTCCAGCCACTTTTGCGCATCACCTTCAAAGTAAATATCTTCCAGTAAAACCCTAGAGCTGGCCTGTTCTAAATCTGAAATAGCGTCATTCAGAAGGGCTATCATCGCATTAAACACGGATAACTGCCCATCAAATACAGGATCTTCAATTTCTGGATTATTCGCTTCAGAATATGGTAAATCACCAAAAATGGTGGCACCCGTTCCTACGGAGTGTGCTTCCAGCACTTTAGCAATACCATTCAGCAGGCGATCTTCCGGTGCTTTCTGACGAATTAAGCGTGCATTGGTTAAATTGCCTACATAAATCCGGCTCCAAACCCCATTGGATTCTGCCCCAGACAAGGAATAGCCATAAATATTGGAATACAAAGAAGTAAAACCAATCAGTTGGCCACTGTACATACCCGAAATTCGGTTTAAGTGTCCTACCTGGACTTGTACATTCGCTAATTGGGCTCCCGTCAGGAAGAGACGCGCTTCTACGTCATCCGCGGTAATTTCATTTGGATTATCGTTGATATCATCCACTAGATCCTCACAGGCTGTTCCCATAACGAGAACTAGACACATAAGAATCAATATTTTAAGATAGTTCATAATACTATTCATTTTATGCAACCTGATGGTTATTAATAATTGATACTAATTGAGAATAAAATCGACTTCGCTGTTGGATTGGTAAAGTAATCCAAACCGTAACCGTTATTCACTCCAACCTGATTGACCTCGGGATCAATACCTGGGATATCATCCCATAGGAACAAGTTTCTCCCGGTAACCGTGAAATTGATGGAACCCAGTTTAGTATTACTTTGTAGCCATTCTGAATTCCAACGATAGCCTAAGGACAATTCACGTAAGCGCGTAAAAGTAGCATCGAAAATACTGAAGTTGTAGGCCTGATTATCTCCAAATCCACCACCGATACCGGTGCGGTACCACGTTTCATCTAGTAATACCGGACCACCACCAAAATCACGGATATTACCCCGGACGGTCGTTCCGGCAGCAATAACGTTTCCGCCATAATTAACCAACGGCTGATCAAGCGTTACCCGATTTCCCGTCTCTTGTGTTGTTCCGAATCGGCGCAGAACCCATAAGGTTCTTGGAGAGAAATCACCACCCTGAGAATGCTCAAGTAATGCATTAAACGTGAAGTTTTTCCAGCTAATATTTAAGCCCAATGCACCGCGCCATTCGGGGTTAGGGTCACCCAAAACAATTGGGTTGGGCGTTAATTGTGGGAACCCGTTGTCATCCAGAACAAAGTTACCGTTATCATCTGTTAACGAACCCGTACCCCAAAGTACACCCAATGGGAAACCTTCCACTGCCCGAGAACTAACCGAAGCGCCAGTCAAGTCAATTGACTCTGCCCCTTTGAGGCTGGTTACCGTATTCTCATTTGTATTAAAATTAGCACTTACACCCACATTCCAGTCTTTACTATCTAGTATAGTGTAAGCCGCTTCCATTTCAAAACCAACGTTTTCCATAGAACCTGCATTGGTATATTCTGTATCAAAACCTGAAGATGGGGTTAGATCAATTCCGAAAAGCAAATCTTCAATACGGTTTTGATAGTAGGTTGCCGTTAATGTTAATGCATCCTGGAATAAGCGAAGGTCCACACCAATCTCCCATTCCGTTTTAATTTCTGGTTTCAGGTTGGGATTTCCACGGTCATCATCCAATCGAAATCCACCTCCGAACAAACCAATATCCAATGGATCACTATAGGTGCTATACACAAAACCACTTTCTGCTGGTGTCTGGAACCGATGCGGTGCTGGTTGCACACCTACCTGACCCCACGAAGCACGTAGCTTACCGAAGGACAAGAAGTTGGAGGTTGCAACAGCTGAATTCGTAAATTGCCATGCAACATCAACAGCAGGATAAAAGAAAGTACCCTTCACGGTAGAAGCCGCTTCCATACCTCCTGAAACATTAACAAATAATTCGTCATACAAATCAAAGGCCAATACTCCATATCCACGATTCGAACGAATGAAGCGGCGAGCATTATTGATCGAAGAAGCTTCCTGAGCTCCATTCAGATCCGTAGTAGGCTTGTCAGAATTAACTAGGAAACCCGTGAGTTGATAAGAAGAAATCCGACGTGTACGGTCATTGATATTCCAACCTAAAGTGGTGTTCAATCCAATATCAGAAGTCAGGTCAAAATTTGCTTTGGCAATCGCATCAAAATTAAGCTCCTGCTCACGAATCTCATCCTCTGCCAAAATACCCACATTACGGCTACCACCTGACCCAATCGGGAACAAGTAAGTACGAACGTCGCCTGAGGCGTCAACCCCCCCTCGAAGAGTAAAGGTCAGCCAAGGTGACGGATTAATATCGATATCCGCTGACATAATAAAGCGGTCCACATCTGTCTCTGAAACCTGTTCAAAAGCCGTCCACCCCGGATTATTATACGTTGGGTTTTGGCTATTCCCTAAGTAACGGCGATAAGACCGGTGCCGGTCAGGAAACTCTTGGCCGCTATTGTTTATATACGTTCCAATATAGTCTCGATTATCAAAATCAGGTGGTGTACGCAAGAGGCCCAAAAGTAAGCCTGCCGTATTGGAACTTTGCTGAATTCGATTCGACTTAGAAGCAGTATATCCTGCTTTGGAACTGATGGTCAGCCAGTCCGCTAGGAAGAACCGGTTATTCAGCCGCAAGTTGGTGCGTTTATAGTCCGAATTCCTGATTATACCTTCTTGTTCTAAATTCCCGAGACTAAAGAAGTAGGTAGCCCGATCGTTTCCTCCACCAATGGAGAGATCATGTTGCCAAAAACCCCCAACCTGAAATACCTGATCCCAGTTTTCATCAACAAAAGTGGTACGGTCATTTTTGCCCGTTATAGGATAATACTCGGAACCATCTCTGGCAATAAAGCGTTGCCCGGTGCGATCAAAGTTGTCCGCACCGCCCGCACGATCCGGGATATAATCACCCCATGATTCGGCCCGTGTTGGCGAGTAAACACCACTGCGTCCTTGGCCCCATATGGTTTGCATTGGGATACGTTCTAGCACCTCGTCAAAAGAGCGTGTTACCTTGTAACTTATCCTAGGTTTTCCTGAATTACCATTTTTTGTGGTAATTACCAATACCCCATTAGCGGCCCTTGAACCCCATAGGGCAGCAGCAGATGCCCCTTTTAATATCTGGACAGATTCGATGTCATTGGGGTTGATGTCGTTGAGCCGAGATTGCTGGGTAGTACCCCCTGAGCGACCACCTGTGACATTGTTTCCACCCCCGTAAATAGTTGAATTACTAATTGGAATACCATCTAAAATAATCAGTGGATTACTCGAACCGGAAATGGTATTTGCTCCTCTGATACGAATAGTAGTACCGGCTCCGGGGTCGCCATTACTTCGTTGAATCTGTACACCAGCGGCACGGCCACCCAACGAATTTAGGAGGGTTGTTTCGCCGGTCCGGTTAATATCTTCTGTTGCCACAGTTGAATACGTTGAACCCATTTCATCTTTTCGCTGTTTGAACCCCAAAGCACTTACCACCACCTCATCTAATACTTCAGCATCTTCATTTAATGCAATCTGAATATCCGACTGCCCCCCTACTGTAATTTCCTTAGAATCATAACCAATGTACCGTAATACCAATACCGCATCAGCATCTGGTACTGCTATGGAAAATCGGCCATCAATATCCGTAACGGTACCTGTCGACGTGCCCTTTATCAGGATATTCACACCAATCAAGGCCTCGCCTTTTGTGTCGGTAACGGTTCCTGTCACCTGCTGTTGTCCCAACAGACTAAAACTGCAGAAAAGCAGTCCAACCAGCGTAAGTAAATAGTTAAGTCTCATAAGACGTGATTTTATAATATAAAAATGAGAGTGTCATATCCATTGACAATTTGTAAAAACACAATTTTTACTATTGCCTTAAACTAAAAATACAAAACAAAAAATCTCAAAATGAATAACAAACAAAATACATATAACTATTATTCTGGCCTGTAGAGTGTATGATTCAAGCTATACTTACTTTACCCAATCAGCTGGAAAAGAAAATGGATCGAACCCCCAAAAAATTGGTAATATCCAATACACTACTGCTGTAATAAGTAATATGGAAAGTATATTCATCCAAACCCCAACTCGAACCATATCAAATATTCTTAAATATCCTGAGCCAAATACTACGGCATTAGGCGGTGTAGCAACGGGTAACATAAAGGCACATGAAGCTGCAACTGTAGTTCCAATCATTAGTAGGTATGGGTGTACGTCAATAGATAATGCCAGTGGTGCGAGTATGGGCAGCATCATAGCCGTAGTTGCCAAGTTGGAGGTTATTTCGGTCAAGAAATTGACGGCTGCTACCAGAATAAGAAGAAGTAGAAGTGTCGTTATGCCTCCTAAGCTCGCCATTTGTTCACCAATATAAACGGCAAGACCACTGGACTGGAACCCTTGGGCGAGAGCCAATCCTCCACCAAACAGAAGTAGAATCCCCCATGGTAATTTCACTGCTTCCTCCCAAGTGAGTAGTGCCCTATCATTTTTTGCAGAAGCTGGAATTAAAAAGAGACTAACACCAGCACAAACGGCAATAATGGTATCATCAATTGCTGGAACAATAGGCTTCAACAAAAAAGATCTTGAAATCCAAGCTAAGGCTGTGAGTATAAAAACCAGTAAAACGCGCTTTTCCTGGACTGAAATAGGCCCTAAAGCAAGATATTGCCTATAGATTTCAGGGCGCCCTCCCGGAAAACTCTTCATTTTTAAATGGAAGGCCCGATTCGTCAGGTACCACCAACAGATAACTAATAATACCACCGATACCGGCAATCCAAACATTATCCATTTAGCGAAGGTGATCTCTACCCCATACAACTCCGTTAGTATCCCTGCAAGCACCAGATTTGGTGGTGTACCAATCAAAGTAGAAACGCCACCAATCGAAGCACTATACGCAATCGCCAGCATAAGCATTTTACCAAACATGAGATTTTCGTCCACCTCCGTTTCTGGATTATCTTTCAGCTGACTGATAATCGCTAAACCAATCGGAATCATCATAACCGAGGTTGCTGTATTCGAAATCCACATCGACAAAAAGGCCGTAGCTATCATAAAGCCTAGCACAATCATCTTCATACTGGTACCAATAAGTCTGATGATGAAAAGTGCAATGCGCCGATGTAATGACCAACGTTCAATTGCGATTGCCAGCATGAAGCCACCGATATAGAGAAATATATATTTATGACCAAATGAAGCGGTCGTCTCGGATAAGCCTAGTCCTCCCGTAAGTGGAAACAAAACAATGGGCAATAATGAAGTGACAGCAATAGGTATGGCTTCGGTAATCCACCAGATTGCAATCCATACTGTACTCGCTAAAATGGCATGCCCTTCTTTACTAAGGCCATTTAGTTGTATGACATTCATGATAAGGACAAACCCTATTGGTCCTAACAGTAAACCAACCTGTTTATTAACCTTTCGAGAAGGTGTAGTCATGATTTCAGACGACGACTTCTTCATGGTTGGAATTGATTTAAGGTTTCTTCAGCTACTTTTTGGCAAAACAAGGCATCCTCAGAAGTCATCCGATTCAAGAACAAAAAACCGAGCCCTCCAGGATTTCCTAGCGCAACCCTTTCCGACAAACCTACTGGCGATTCACCCGTAAGCATCCCATACACAACACAGGCTGTGAGATAGGTTCCTATCGAGGACGGGTGGCTACCATCCGGATCGTACAATTCTAGGTCAGGACGTAATTCGCGCGCGCGAGCCCATGCTGGACCGACAGGCATAAGGTAAGCGCCTGTTTTTTGGGCTAACTCCTGATAGCCTTTCAAGATGGGCGCCTGCATATAAGGATCCCATTTACGAGCCCAGGTTACGTACAAATATACATCCGCACCTTTTGCCTGTGCTGCATCCGCTAACAACTGCCCATAATACATCAGACTGTCCGGAGCATCAATGGCCCGCCTCGAATGGTCTTGAAGGATAACTTTTTCAAATGCACCTGACTGAATCAGTTCTCGCGACTTTAGCCCTCTGGCCGCACGCCAATGCTGCCCCAGATTACTCCCACCTGCCGTAGAAGCAGTGACCTGAATATGGTGCGATTCATTCTGCTGAACCATGGCTTCCACTTGCAAATGAAGATTCCAAAAATAGGTGTAGCTGTTTCCAACGAAGAGCACTTTTTTGGCATCCTGAGTGTAAGCTATTTGCAGAATGCTAAAAGATAATATTAGGAGCAAAAGAATCCTTGTATATTTCATAAAAGGATCGGTTTGTTTTGAAAAGATTCAGCTACCATGCGACCAATTACTAATTGTAGTTTAAACCAAATTACAAAACAAAACGCCGCCAACCTATATATTTACAATACTTTATACCGATTTACACATTTTTACACTTTCACAGAACATGGAAACAGACAGTAGGGACCAGTTTATTTTGCTTTTAGAGAAAAAATATGGGACGTGGAATAAAACCACTTCCCGGTTTGGGGCGGCACCTTTCGGTAGAATTTCCAAAGACCTAAACATAGGTGCCAGCCAGTTTTCAAAGTTGATTTACGGAACTGATACTTAAGGTATGTATTAGCTATCGATCGCCAATATTCGTCGACTCATCACCAACGAACACCTAAAAAGTGATCTACAAAAGATTCAGGAGGCACATGATTCCCTACAACAAATCATCATCCAACAAAAGATAAAGATTAAGCGCTTAACCCTGTTTTTTCCAGTTGGCATGCTCGTTTTTGTTATCCTGTGTGTATTGATCTATGGCTTCCTAAATCCTCAGAAAGTGAAAAAAAACATACAGCTCGACCGCAATACACATCCTTTGTCGCCCTTTTTTGACCAGGAATACACAGCCACTTTTAACTCTCCTTATCTGGATATTTCAGAAGTACAAAACTTTTGCCCCGCCAGTGCGTACGAAGGTGTCTGGTCACTCGATAGATCATATAAATTACCATTGCCAGGCTCGAAACGCCCTGGCTTATATTACTATGGTAAAAGTGCAGATGTTCGTATGAAAGTGGCTCGCTACGATCCTGATCCTGAACTTCAGGGTCACCTGCTTTCCGGATATGAATATCTAGTAAACGAAATATGGGTAGATACAGAGATGATGCCATTAAGCCCTACGTATTTTGAAACTGACCTTAATCAGTATACAGAAGCTTTTTTTGTGGATCGATTTGAAATTGACAGCGACACCATTAAGCGATATGGGCAGCCAGCCGGCCGATACGCAGTGGATGTGGATCAAGAACTCGCTGACCAATTCGAGGTAGATGTAAAATATATTCTGGAAGATGTTATTGGTGCTTTAACCACCCCGTCTTGTAATGCTATCCTGACTCCATATCCAAACCCTAATGACTTGGTGGAAGGAGAGAGTATTCTCCGGTTTGACTGTAGATTCACCATTGACAATGA